>CAYNYM010000015.1:1349-17471 GCA_964401325.1 uncultured Desulfobacteraceae bacterium
GACACCCGGGGCACAGACATGGGGTCTGGTCCGGTTGAAGAACGCCATGAGTTGATGAAACCCCCCACCCTCCTTACCCACAAGATTGCCCAGAGGAACCCGGACATTGGCAAGGGCGAGTTCGGCCGTGTCCGACGCACGAATCCCCATCTTCCCGTGGATTTTCTTAGCCTTGTAACCGGGAACGTCCGTGGGGACGAGTATAAAACTGTGGCGTTCGTGACGCGATGGATTTTCAGGGTCGGTTTGGCAGAACACCAGGATGTACTTTGCCAGGTCACCGTTCGTGATAAACATCTTGCTGCCGTTGATAACCCAGTCATTACCATCCTTGGTCGCCGTGGTGGTGGCGTTCGTGACATCCGAACCGGCGTTCGGTTCCGTAATGGCCGTGCCCATAATGGCCCTGCCCGAGACCAACTGGGGCAGCACCTCTTCTTTTTGATCTTCCAAACCGAAAAGCAACAGGAGTTCGGAACCGAAGGTGGTGGATAGTATGGCCTGACCAATCCCAGGATCAACGGCCCAGAATTCTTCGCTGATCAGGGAATGCTCCAGGAACCCCATGCCTGCTCCCCCATAGGCCTCATCAATGAACACGCCCACAAATCCGAGCTCACAGGCCTTTTCCCATAGCTCCAGATCAAAGGTCTCTTCACGATCGAATTCAAGGGCCCTGTCCGGGAACTCCCCCAAGGCGAATTTTTTTGCAGCCTTAACGATATCCCGCTGTTCTTTGCTCAATTTAAAATCCATGATCCCCTCAATTTTTCTAGTTGGTTCTGTGTGTCTTCTTTCCTTTGAGCGGAAAACGACAATACTCATGACGTCTTTAAGAACTGCTCCTTGAGTAAAGGCAGGACCTGCATCAGATCACCAACGATGCCGTAGTGGGCGAAATTAAAGATAGGGGCCCTGTGATCCGTATTCACGGCAATAATGGTCTCGGCATTTTTCATACCTGCCTGGTGCTGGTAAGCCCCACTGATACCCAGGGCGATATAGACCTTGGGCCGCACGGTCTTGCCCGATGTCCCGACCTGGCGGCTCTTGGGAAGCCAACCCTCATCCGCCACCGGACGTGAACAGGACAGGGTGGCGCCGATCGCATCGGCGAATTCCTCGATCAGCGGCAGGTTTTCCGGCTTTCCTATCCCCCTTCCCACCGATACCAAGATATCCGCGGACGTGATGTCCACATCCTCCGCCGCTGCCTCCAGGTATTCCAGGAATCTCCGCCCCCGAAGCCCGGACAGGCCCGGGGCGGGCAGCAGCTGTCCTTCAGCGACCTTTCCCTGTCGCCTTTCGCCCTCATAGGAACCCGGTCTGATCGTCAACAGACACTGCTCGGAAGGTTTCAGGGTCAGGCGGGCATGGATTTTTCCGCCGTAAATCTGCCTGAAGACCTCCAGCCCTTCTTTGCCGAAACTTACCTCCACGCAGTCGCTTGCCAGGGGGATGGTAAGCCGGGCGGCAAGCACAGGGGCCAAATCCATGCCCACGGCCGTATGCCCTACAAGGATCACCCCGGGTTTTCTCTGTTGAATGATCGTCTCGAGCGCACTCAGGTAAGGATCGGCGTCATACCGGGCCAGATCCGGTGCTTCCACCTGCAGGATATGATCGCACGCCTCTGTCAGGCTGTTTGCCAGATGGGAGGCCTCGTGGCCCAGAAAAACCGTTGTTACGGCGAAGGCACCGTCCCGTGCCAGGGTGTTTGCCAGGGTCAACATTTCAAAGGTAATGTCCCGCACTTCTCCCTGCCGGTGTTCCGCAAGCACAAGTATCTCTTCCATTTAGGCCGCACCTCCTTTATCCCGGATGATCCGCGCCGTCTTTTCGCAGATTTCCTCCAGTGTCCCCTCAAGGATCTCGGCCCCTTGACCGACAGGGGGCAGGGAGAAACGATAAGCGGCCACACTGGAGCCCTCCGGGCCGATCTCTTCCTCGGACAATCCCAGGTGCGCTGCATCCGTTTCCCGGATCTCGATCTTGCGTACGCTTCGTATCCCGGTGATGGACACATAACGGGGGTTGTTGATACCCGTCTGAATGGTGAACAATGCGGGGAGGGGGACTTCCACCTTCTCCTGGGTATTGGACTCCAACTCCCGGAGCACCGTGGCCTTGCCCTCTCCCATCTCGATTCCCACGACGAGGGCGGCATGGGGGAGTTCCAGGAATTCGGCCAGCATCAGCCCCACCTGTCCCCAGCCGTCATCGGATTCCTGAACGCCGGTGAGGACCAGGTCAAAAGACAGGTCCTTCAAGACCCCATAAAGGCCCCTGGCAATACCCATCGCATCGGAGCCTTCAAAGTCCTCGCTCTCGATTCGCAGAGCCTCATCGGCCCCCATGGCGAGGGCCTGCCGCAACACGTCTTCACTGTCCTCGTCCCCCAGGGTGACGACCGTCACCTTCCCTCCGTGTGCCTCCTTGAGCCGCACAGCCTCTTCAACGGCATAGTTGTCCCACTCGTTGATGTCAAACTCGAGATCTTCCCTGTCAATGTCCGTCCCTTCCTTGTTCACCTCGAGTTCGGCATCCGTTACCTCCGGGACCTGTTTCACACACACCACGATATTCATTTTTTCGGCCTCCTTCACTTTCATTAAACAGTGTTTCGGACATTTGAACCTTTTAAACCAGAGGGCTTTGTGATTGAATACCCCTTTTCCATTCGCGTCTTTTCCCTTGTGCCTCGGGCCGGGCTCATAGGCCTCACCCCGCAGAACATCCTCGGATCCCTCCTGTTTTCCTTATTCAGCCACTCTCAACGCCATGACAACCAGTTCATTCAAATCCATGACCCGGAGGGTATCCTCCAGGCCGGCAGTCTTTCGGGCATCCTCCAGCATAATCAGACAAAGGGGACAGGCTGTAATGACAGTCTCCGCTCCGGTGGCCGCAGCCTCCCGGATTCTAATCTCGCTCATCTTAGGGTCTCCGTCCATTTCATCCTGCCACATTCTGTCCCCTCCGCCGCCGCAACAGAGGCTGTCGCCCCGGTGATGATTCATCTCTACCAGTTCCACGCCAGGAATGGCTTGGATGACTTCCCGCGGGGCATCAAAAATTCCATTATGGCGCCCAAGATAGCAGGGATCATGATAGGTCACTCTGGCTTTGAGAGGCCTGCCGAAAGAAAGGGTGCCATTTTCAATAAGCACCCTAAGAATTTCCGTGTAGTGCCGGACTCGAAAATCTACCCCCTCTTCGGCCGCCTTCAGGGACTGGAAAACCGGATATTCATTTCTCATGGTGTTCATGCAGTGGGGAGAGGAGGTGACCACATCAATGATACCATACCGACGGAACAGTTTCAGACAGTCCTCCATCTTCATCTCAAAAAGACCATCCTCCCCTGCTCTTCGGGCGATATCCCCACAGCAGGGTTCTTTTTTTCCCAGAGTCCCAAAGGGAACCCCGACATATTGCAAGATTTTCACAAAGGAACGGGCCTGTTCCTGGGCACGTGTTTCCATGGAAGTCGTGCAGCCCACAAAGTAACAAAAGCCATTCCTGTTTTCCTCTTTGGTCAGGTCAGGGACCTCCATGCCCTCCGACCATTTGTCTCGTTTTTTCCTGGTAGCCTCCCAGGGGTTGTTGTATTTGTATATATTCTTCAGGGACTGGGCCAATAAGGTGGGCATCTCGGTTCCCTCTTCCACCACTTGCGACCTTGACTCCCGAATCGCATCAGGTGTCGCCACATAGACGGGACAAACCTCGAGGCATGCCCTGCAGGTCGTGCAGTGCCATATTCTCTCAGCTTCAAAAACCCGTTTGAGTGATCGCTTTTTCTGCAACCGGTCATTGATACCGTTACAGCAGTTCACGGGAGGAGACTTTGTCCGAAGATTCCCCCTGGCCCAGACGATAAAATCCCTGGGTGAAAAAGGCTCCCCCGCTCCAGTTGAAGGACAAACCTCCACACATCGACCGCAGCGGGTACAGGCGTCAAAGGAGATCACGCTACGGAAGGAAAAAACCCCATAATCCTTTCGTTTCATTTCCACGGGTACGGTCTGAAGCGGCTGGTTCTCAAGATAAATGCCGACGGGTGCGGCCACCACGTGGAAAAGCTTCGAAAAAGGGATGTAAGCGATAAACCCCAGGCTTAAAACAGCATGCATCCACCACAGATATGGGTACATGGAGAGCGATGTCTCCGGACCGCTCCACAGGCGGGTCGCCCACAATCCGGCAAAGGACCATCGGCTCCATTCCGGGCTTTGCGCGGCAAGGCGACTTCCCTCCACCAGGTAGCCTGATAGAGCCACAGTCAGGAGCCAAAGCACAACCGCGAGATCCTCAGGTCGTCTTTCAAGTCGCGGCACACGCTGCACGTATCGGCGAATGCCCGCCCAGAGAATCCCGACCGTCAACATCAATCCAAAAACATCAAGGCAAAGGGAATACCAGAGGTAGAAGGGGCCTTTCAGGAAATGAACCAGCCAATAATCCGCCGATATGATCAATGTGCCCAGGAACAGACCCAGAAACCCCCACATGATGAGCACATGCATCACGCCGGCGGGAATGTCACCCCTGAAAATTCTTCGACCTAATAGGCCGTCCACGACCACTTTGGATGCATTTCGCCCGCAAATCGGAATGCCCAGAGGCCGGGCACCCTTCCGCCAAACAGCCAAGCGCGTGATGATCCCAAATGCAAATAATCCAACGCCCACACTTGCCAAAAGGTAGAAAACCCAAACAGGCTGAATATGCCAGTAGGAGGTGCGAAAAGGCGTCATGGTTGCTTCAAAATCCCCTTTGTGAAGATTTCTACAAAAAGATTAGCCAGTTCATCCGGAGATATGGCCCCGTCTTTGTGGTACCATTTGATGGTGTAATGGACCATGCCGAAAAATGCGAATGTAGCCACGTTTGTGTCGATTTTTTTCATCTTACGGCTCTTTGCCAGCTCATCGAGGATCGACCGGATCAACAGGACGTACTGTCTTTGCTTTCCAAGGAGAATGCGGTGGTTTTTTTTGCCCAGGGAAGTCATCTCACTGACCAACAGGGTAAGATTCTCCTGATCTCCGGCATAATACCGCCCGTAGAAACCGAGAACCCTGTTCAACTTTTCTTCCGGCGAAAGATCGGCAAGGCATATCTTTTCCAATATGGCCAGGGCTTCGTCCATGGCATCATTCATCAAACTGAAAAGGATCTCTTCCTTGCCTTTAAAATAGTGGTAAAGGGAGGACTGGTTCATGCCCAGTTCCCTGCCGACTTCCCGCATGGACGTGGCATGGTAGCCCTTTTCGGCAAAAAGACGCGCCACAACCGTTTTAATCTCCTGTGCCTTTTGCAGGCTCTTTGGTTTTGCCATACTGCATTTGCCCCAAAATTACTGAAACGAACGTTTATTGCAAAAAAAACATCAATTTTTTCACCCCTCAAATCCCGCCGGCGGCCAAGGGTGCCTTTAACCCGTTCGAAGAATTTTTTGTCCCCAGAATGATTCTCTGCCTCTTAGAAAAAGGGGGAAAGGCATCTTACGTCTTAGCTTTCCGCCCGCCTGATTTCCTCGCTTCGAATCTCGCGCCGAAGCAACTTTCCCACCTTTGATTTGGGCAGCATGTCCCGAAACTCAATATACTGGGGAACCTTATATGAAACCAGTTGTCTGCGACACCACTTGATCAGTTCGTATCCCGTGATCCCCTTGATATCTTCCTTCAGGACCACATAGGCCTTAATCCTTTCGCCCACCTTTTCATCCGCCACCCCCACCACACAGGAACCAATGACTGCGGGATGTTCCTGGAGCACCGCTTCGATTTCCGAGGCCGACACCCGGTATCCCTTGTGCTTTATCGTATCCACCGTTCGGTCGATAAAATAGAGGTTTCCCTCCTCATCCATGGACATGACGTCCGAAGTCCGATACCATAATTTTCCCTCCAGTTCTGCAAACGATTCCGCAGTCTCTTCAGGCTTGTTGAGGTAACTCGTGACCATGTAATCCGAGTTGACGAGAAGTTCACCCGCCTTTCCCGACTTCACCTCTTCGAGGGTCTCCGGATCCACGAGTTTGATACTCTTGCTCTTGACGATTCGACCGACACTTTTGGGAGGGTTTTTGATGTCAACCGGACACATAGAGACACCCCCGCAAGTCTCCGTTGCCCCATAACCCTGGTATATCACCTTTCCGAACTTTTCCTCCCATCGCTTGCCGACCTCGACGGGCAGGACATCCCCGGCGCTGTACCAGTAGTCCACGGAGCTTAAATCATATTGATCCAGACGATCATGTTCCAACATCATGCGATACAGGGTAGGCACCCCGATCATGGTCTTTGCCTTGAACCTCTGGATGGAGTCAAAGGTGGCGTCAAGGTTGACCCGAGGTTGAAGCATGAGAGACCCTCCAACCAGAAGGGTGGCAAGACTGCATGTCTGTCCGAGGATGTGGAAAAGAGGCGCATTTCCCAGAATAATATTCTCCTCGGCCGGGAAAAGGGCCTCACTCACTTTAATTTGCTCCTCGGCGGATACAAGGAAAAGGTCATGGCTGATCGGCACGCCCTTGGGATATTTTGTAGTTCCTCCGGTATAGAGGATCTCCGCGATATCGCCGTTCTCTCTCCCGGGGTTAGGCAAATTGCCCGTTCGACCCCTGTACCGGGCCAGAAGTTTCCTCATGGAATAGGTATCTTCTTCGAGGGCCATCTTCCCCTTAGGTATAATATCAAAGAGGTATCCGAAATAGCGTTTCCACCAGGGCAGCAAATCGGCCATCCTTGAAACGATTACCCTTTTCAATTTCGTCTCGGGCAGTACACTCTTAACGTACCCGAAATTGGTGTCGGCGCAGACAATGGCCTCCGCACCGGTGTCATTGGCGATATATTTGAGGTCGTGGGGCGTGTAGATGGGTGTTATGGGCAAGCACACGGCATCCGCCCTCTGAATACCCAACCAACTGACGACCCACTGGATACTGTTAGGCAAATAGATCACGATTTTTTGCCCCGGCCGCACCCCTATATCCACCAGCGCCGCCGCAAATGTCTCGGCCATCTCCTTGAGTTGTCGATAGGAGTACTTTGTTCCCAGATAGATCAGGGCCGTATCGCGACCCCACCTTTCGGCCACGGCCTCGAAGGCAGCAAATATTTTGTATTTCGTTTCACCCTTCATCGACTCACACCCCGAAATAGGCGGCCTTTATCTCAGGATTATCCATGAGTTCCGCCCCGGTACCGGTTAATGTCAACATGCCGTTCTCGATGACGTATCCCCTGTCGATCATGGGCAGGACGGGTCTGGCAAACTGCTCGCTTATCAGAACCGTTATACCTGCCTCATCCTTGAGCGTAGCAATGGAATCTACCAGGGTCTTCTGCATCATAGGACTCAGGCCGAGGAGTGGTTCATCCAAAAGCAGGAGAGTGGGTCTCACGACCAGAGTCATTCCAATGGCCAGCATCTGCTGTTCCCCTCCGCTCAGGAACCCGGCCTTTCGGGAACGCAGATTGACCAGAGCCGGGAATAGATTGAAGGCGTATTTAATCATTTCATCGACCTGTTTTTTACTCCTGAGATAGCCCGATATTTTCAGATTCTCAAGGACACTGCTCTCTGGGAAAACAGGATGCCGCTCCCGACAAAGGACAATGCCCTTTTTCACCCGCTCGCTTGGCTTGGTTTCAATAATATCTTCCCCTTTGAAAAAAATCTTGCCGTAGACGGTAATCCTTTCCCCACCCTTCCGCCTCTCCTTGATTCTCATATCTATGATCAGGCCTGAAAGGGTATTCATAAGGGTTGTCTTCCCCGCACTGTTCGAGCCTATGATGCCGACGATCTCCCCTTCATGTAACTCCATGGTGAAGTCGTTCAGCGCAAGCGCGTTCTCAAAGAAGACCATCAAGTTGCTGACTTCAAGCATTTTTACTCCCTGCCCGTATTCACCCTAAGAGGGTAATGTTTTAGGTGGCGGCATGAGGCGATGATTCCATAGCCTGAAAATCCTAAATCACTTCAATAAATGTACGAACAAAAGATACGGACATTAACCTCAGCACTCTGCCTCGGTCCCGAAGGACTTTGTTTGAGAAGATTTTTCGAAAACAGCCGACTAGGCCTCCGAACCCAGATACGCCTCCTTAACCTCGGCCCTTTCCATCACCTCTACAGCGGCTCCTTCCGCAATCTTTGTACCGTAATTTAGGACGATAATTCTGTCAGCTATTCTAAAAAGCTCCTTCAACCGATGCTCGATCATGATGATCGTTTTTCCTTCAAGACGGAGTTTTTCGATAATGGGAACGATACTCGCCACCTCAGCGAGGCTGAGGCCGGAAAAAAGTTCATCCAATATCAGGAGGTCGGGTTGAAGTGCGATGGCTTTGGCCAGCTCCAGCCTTTTCAGGTAGCCCTGAGGAAGGACACTGGCCACCTTGTAGGCCACGAAGGAATCCCTTTCGAAACCCACCTCCTCCAAGAGATCGAGTGCGACGGCGTCCCTGTCGCCGTATTTTCCACCGGCCAACCCCTTGACCCTTGGAGAATACAGTGGAATGATCATATTCTTATAGGCCGGAAGCTGATAAAAAGGTCGTACCATCTGAAAAGTCCTGGCGATCCCCAGCCGGACGATCTTGTAAGGTGCCCAACTGGTAATGTCCTTTCCCCGGAAATTCACGCCTCCCGAAGTTGCCTTTACAAAACCGGTGATCAGATTGACAAGGGTGGTCTTCCCTGATCCGTTCGGCCCGATAACCCCCAAGAGTTCGCGCTCCCGAAGATTGAAATCCACGCGGTTCAGGGCACGCACACCCCCGAAGGACTTAGACAGGCTGATCACTTCAAGCAAAGGCCCTGGGCTCATGAGTCCACCTCGACCCACCTTTCGAATTGATGGTACTTTCGCTGAATAAAATGGAATAGCCCCTCCGGCAAACCCACGATGAAAACAACGAGAAAAACGCCGTAAAATACAATCCGCAGCCCGCCGACACCTCGCAGCACTTCAGAGAGCGGAACCAGAATGAAGGCACCCAACGTCGCACCTGCAAGGCTTCCCGGCCCGCCCACCACCGCCGCGGCGATGGGGAGGATGGAATAGTCCAGCGCAAATACCGGCATCCCCACAAACATGTACACATGGGTCATGAAGGCGCCTGCAAAGGCGCCCACAGCACTTGAAATAAACAATATCTGGGTTTTGAACCAGTAGATGTTGATTCCTGCATTCATGACCGAGCGGTCATTGTCGCTGATTCCCTTGAGCACCAGACCGTAATCCGAGGCCATCATCCGCCTGAAGCCGAAAAGGCCCCCCAATACCGCTGCCAGGATAAGGTACAACTCGAGCCACCTCGAAGGAAGAGACGTCAAACCGCTGATCCCCTCAGTGCCCCCAAAGATCTTGGTGGCCTCGACGACCCTGACCAGCATGAGGGGGAGAATCAGGGTCACCATCGCAAAATATATTCCCCGGAGCCTTAAAACGGGCAGCAGAAGAATCGTGCTCAGGAACCCGCCCAAAAGAGAGGCAACGGGGATAGTGATGAAGGGGGATAGGCCCCAGTAATGATTCAAAACCCCGGCCACATAGGCACCCATACCGAAAAAAAGTGCCTGCCCCAGGGAAAACATACTGCCCTGCGCCAGAATGTCCCAACTGATGGCCAAGAGAGCAAACACTGCTACGGACAAAAGCACTTTCTGCCAGTAAATACCCAGCATTAAAGGCAGCAGTATAAATCCCACAATGGGCAACATTCTGGGACCGGCCAGGTACAACATTTCTCTCCAGGAGCAGAGTGCGAAAATATCTCCCGACCTGACCTTGATACCACGATCGATTCTCTCTTTTCGCCTATTCAATGAATCAAATCCTTTCTTCCAGCTCTTTTTGCTTCCCGAAAAGACCGGAGGGTTTAACGACCAGCACAATCAAAATGGCCGCCAGACTCACTATCATGGTCCAGTGAGACCCTATGTAGGTGTCTGTAAAACGCTGTGCAAACCCGACGACCAGACTTGCGACGATTACTCCTCCCGTGCTCCCCAGACCGCCGATGATGCACACGGCCAGCGCATTCAGCAACACGTCGTAACCTTCACCCACCGAAATAGTCCCCAAGGGAACGACAAGCGTGGCGGCGATAGCGGCAAGGCCCGCACCCAAAGAGACGCTTAAGGTAGCCACCCAGTCCGAGTCGATGCCGAAGGTCAGGGCCGTGCGTTCATCTTGGGCAATCCCCCGGAATGCAAGTCCAATCGAAGTATGGTGGGTGAAAAGCCAGAGGGAAAAAACCAGAGCAACGCTTGAGAAAACAATAATTACCCTTTGCATGTCCACGTAGGTCCCCACAATCAAAAAGCTCTCGTCCGCAAAAACCGGCAGGGTGTACTCAATACCCACGAAACCGAGATATCGGAACAACTCCAGGATAGCGAGACCGATCCCAAAGGTCGCGATGACCTCGGAGAGGACCTGGCCGCGTACCCGCAGGAGTATAAAGCGATACATGAGGGCACCGAGGAAACTGGTGAAGAGAATGGACAGGGCGGCGGAAAGAAGATAGGGGAACCCCAGGAGATTGAAAAAAATCCACGTTGTAAAGGCGGCCAGGATGTAGAGAGCCCCATAGGCAAAGTTGGCAACACCGCTGATACCGAAGGTGAGATTAAAACCGATCGCCATCAGTGCAAGGATAACACTGTTGATCACTGCGTATATGATAGTACCTGCAAACATCGGTCACCTGCTCCACAATAGCGTTTATTTAACTGCCTTGAGACCTTCAGGAAGCTGAATCTTCCCATCGGCAATGGATTCAGGAAACACGTTGATCCTTTCCCCGTTTTCGGTCCATTGAAAGACGCAAGCGACCGCACTCTTCGCCGGGTCGAGATCATAGATAACCTGATGACCCTCATCAAAGGTGATTCGCCCTATCACCCCCATGCGGTCGGTCTTTTCCAGCTCGGCTGCAACGGCGTCGGGGTCGAGAGTTCCCGCTCTCTCAATGGCCTCTGCCAGGATATAGACCGAGTCATAGGTCGGTCCAGGCCCATGCCCCGCTTCCATGGGTTTTCCCCATCTCTTTTCATAGGCCTCATACAACACCTTGGACTGAGGCACTTTCTCGGAAAATATGGCGCTACCCATTTCAAAATTGCAGTTGATGGCCCCTCCGATTTTCTTGTCAAAGGTCTTCCAGGCGCCGGGTCCTGCCAGAGGAGAGATGAATCCGGCCAATAGGGCCGGAACACGCATCGCATTCCACTGCTTCACCAGGATCCCACTCTGGGGCATGTCAAAGATGGGCAGAATCACCTGTGCCCCTTTGCCACGCGCCTTCATCAGGGCGGATGAAAAATCGGAAGTTCCCGTGGGATAAGCTTCGTGACCCAAAATCGTCCACCCGGCCTTTTTGAAATAGAGTTTGACCATCAAATCTGCAGTTTTTCTTGCCCAGGCCACATCCTGGTTCATGATGTACACTTTGTCGAAGCCGAACTCTTTGTTGATATAGGCCATGGATCCAACGAGATATTTAACCAGGTACTTGGCATTGAGACAGGTCCTGAAAATGTACTTGTACTTTTCAGGGTCAGCCTTGATCTTACCCTCGGTAGCGGGTGTCATGGCAATGGTTCCGAGCATTGGGACCTTGTATTTTGAAATGATGTCCATCGCCGCCAACAGGGCCTCCGAGCGGAAAGGACCGATGACCAGAGCGGCAGGCTTTTTTTCCAGTATAATCTTTTCAATTCCCAAGAGAGCCTCCGGCACGGGCACTCCGGGAGCCGCATCACGAATGTCGATGGATTCCACCTTGAAGGGTCTTTTGGTCCCTCCGACGGCAACTCCCCCTTTGGCGTTGATTTCCTCGACGGCCATGTTCACGACCTTCAGGCCTTCCTTGCCTTCCACAAACCCCGTAGAGGTCGGGACGCCTATGACGATGGGCTCTGACGCCAGGACTTCATGTCCATTCATCCCTAAGGCGAAAGACAGGCAAAACAATAAACCGACGAGCATCATTCCCTTTTTCATACCTTTCCTCCTTTTCCGGGTATCTCCTGGGGCATGGATGGAGTCACCCTGCTAAGAGTTCTGATCCCACTTAACCCATCCCTTGCACAAAAACCCGTCAAAAACAGGCATGAGCTTTGCCGGGAATGGATTGTACAACTGCTCCAAACCAACCGGCGAGCACTCATCGTGAGGTCACTATGAGGGACTCAAAACGCCTTGCTGAAAATTCTCTTGGAAAGCTCCGTTTACCTCATCCTCATCTTGTGCCCCTTTGTTCTCTAATAAAGGGCACCAAACTCCCAGATGGTCCGAAAAGACAGGAACCGTAAGCAAAAGGATACATTTAAGACGACTTTAGCTGGGTGGTAATGGAAATCTGCCAATTCAAGGAAGGCCCTTTTGAGGACCTCCTATCGAGAAGGTGCAAAAAATCTCCAGAACAAGGTATTCATCGACCGTCTCTCTGAGTCACCGCTGGAGCTGGAAGTCGAATGGAAATATTCGAGTGGTAGATTGACTTCAGGAGCCGAAAGAAGACCGATCGGGCGGGCACTGAAAAGATTCTCAAAATTTTCTACAATAAAAGGTTGAGACATCATTCAGCTCTGATCAAAGGAAAGATGTTGCGACCGATGCCCGTCATAGCAATCAATCGAAAAAATTTCGAGACAGGCAATAATAAATCAAACGTTCGTTTCAATTATTAGCAAAAGCATAATGTCGTGTCAATAAAAAAAAATGGAACACCCTGTTGATTTTGTAATTTTTTATTTACAGGCTTTCCTGTGGCAGGCCACTGCCTCTCAGGTCAGGCAACTGTTTTGTAGGCCCTGTTATGCATGCGGGGCACCATGAGGCAAGGGTTCCGGACCGGTGAAGATTACGGTTTAGGGGCGATCAGGCTGAGAACCGCTCAGAGCTTTCTCAAAATCTTTAAAAAACCGGTCCCTCTCCTTCCAGTCCATGCCAAAACGCCGGTTAAAAAAAGTCCCGAGCTTATCAAATATTTTTTTCCAGGCCTGATTTGTTCCACCGGATAGGACATCCGTTATGAATGACCGGAGTTCCGGGAGCTTGTCTTTGGGCAGAAAGGAAACCGCCCCCAGGTTAATGGATTTTTTCAACGCCTCAGGTGTGAGGGCATGGGCGGTAAGCATGATCGTCGGGAAGCCCATTTCCACGCTACTTTTCAAAAGTTCAAACCCATTTACACCCATAATATCCAGAATAACAACATCATAGGAATAACTCACCAAGTATTCCATCGCCCCGTTGTAGTCGCCCGCTTTGTGAATACGACACTCGCTGAGTTCTTCCTCTACGATATCAAGGATATCAGCCTCATCATCCACTACCAGAACAACCTTATTTTTCAACACATCATCGGTACTCATACCTGTCTCTGCCACCTCCTTTACGAAAAAGCCGGGTTCTATCGGCATGTTGTCGGAGAGATTCATCCCGAATTGCGGTTTGATCAATTAATAGCAGATCATGTTTTATAGGTCAAAGCAAACCACGCAGCAACCACTTAAATTCAAGGCCTAATTTGCATCTCATGTCTGCAATCAGGATGTTTAGGGTTATTCCTGATCACCGGCAAAGTTATGAGATGTCTGCAAGTTGATAAAGCAAAACCCCGCTCAAAAGCGGGAGCGAAAATCCTCTTCTAAAAGAAAATCGCATAACACACCTTAACTCTAGGCTCTATTAACCTTACGCCGCAAGGAGGAACGATCGCCTGTCCGCCTCCGGTTGGAAGGCCATCCCTCGATATGCGGGCAGATGATGCCTTGATGGTGGATCAGGGAACCATTTGACACATTGCAGACTATAGGGACATATGATATATAAGGACTTGTAATTTGCATAACAAAAAAAGGGGGGGGGGGGTAAAACACATGGAATTCAAAAAATTGATGGTACCTGTCGACGGTTCCAAATGTTCAATGAATGCGGCCCAATGCGCTCTCGACCTTGCCAAGGGCACGGGGGCCGAAATCATTTTAATGCATTGCCACCGGCCTTTCCCGGATATGCTGGGCGAACCCTTTTTGCAGAAGGCTATTGACCATCGCCTAGAGAAGTCCCAAAAATTACTTGCCCCTTATGAGGAACTCTTTAACAAGCACGGCGTTCAATTCACGGAGAGGTTGATAGAGGGCCCTCCTAGAGATATCATTTCCGAAGTGGCGGAGCTCGAGAAGTGCGACATGATCGTCATGGGTTCTCGCGGCCGGACCGACCTGGAAGGTTTGTTCCTGGGAAGCGCTGCCCACAAGGTGCTGCACACGGCTCCCTGCCCGGTCCTGGTTGTAAAATAGCCACGTTGCCCCTATTGTTTCAAGGCTTGACGTAAATTCGAATCCGTGGCGCGACCTCTTCATGCTCCAAATGAACTGGATCATGTGGCTCAACGAAATCAGCACCACGAAATGGGGGAACATTTTGGTTTGCCAAAGTAACCGTGACCAACTCCGAAGGGTACGAGACGGGAGTGGTGGATGAACTCTGCAGCCGGGATCATTTCTTGTTAGGAAAGAATCTTCAGGAAGATGACCTTACCGTCCCCTGGGGCATAGAAGTCCTCGAGAGTTGCCCCCATCCGGTAACCGCATGCCCTGTAAAAGGAATTGGTAGGGAGGTATAAATCCCGTGAGGAGGTCTCCACATAAATACGTGCCCCACCCATACCCATGATGATCTGCTCCGTCCTGATCAAAAGGGCTTTGCCGATTCCTGATCCCCTCCGGGAATAGTGAACCGCGATCCAATAAAGATCGTAGCTATTCAGGGTGCAGGGAATCGGGCCGAAACAGGTATAACCGACAACTCTTCCATCTTCTTCGGCAAAAAGGAAGTGGTAACCACT
Source organism: uncultured Desulfobacteraceae bacterium (assembly GCA_964401325.1). Taxonomy (GTDB): domain Bacteria; phylum Desulfobacterota; class DSM-4660; order Desulfatiglandales; family HGW-15; genus CAYNYM01. Next base: position 16,241 of record CAYNYM010000015.1, read on the forward strand.
GTCGATCCCCTTTGAAAGCCTTTCCAGGATCAACTCGCAGGCCACCTCGATCTCGATCGGATAAAAGAATCCGGAGGATTCCACGATTTCTCTTACGCTTCCAGGATCCGTGGAAAGCGGTTCTTCCCTGAAACGCAATTGGCCCGAAATACCTAAACTCCCCTCCCGGTTCCGGTTTACAATCAGGTCATCAGGATATTTTTCTTTTGTCTTCACAATCGGTTATAGGCCCCCTCCCAGAGACCAAGAAAAAAATGCCGTGCGTTTATTCCCAGGGATCTGATCCTGTAGCCGCCCTCCTGAACCACAACGGTAGGAAAGCGGAGACTCCCGATCAAATTCCCGTTGATCTGGAAGTCCTTCGGCTTGAGGCTCCAGGAGCCTGTGGGATCACCGGTGGCGGTATCCAGCCCAAGCGCCACCACAAAAAACTCGGGTTTAAATCTCAGCACACGCCTCAGTGCCCTTGCAAGGTTCTGTCGATACTGCTCCCCGTCGATCTTTTCTCCCAGAGGGATATTGACATTAAATCCCTCTCCCGGCCCTTTCCCTCTTTCATCCGCAAAACCGCTGAAATAGGGATAGGCAAAACTGGGGTGCCCGTGGATGGAAAGGGTCAGGACATCGGGCCGGCGATAGAATACATTCTGGGTTCCATTGCCGTGATGGTAGTCGATGTCCAGGACGGCCACTCTACCATAGCCGCTGAGATAGTCGGCCGCAATGGCGGCCGAATTAAAATAACAGAAGCCCCCGAAGGCACGTTTTTCGGCATGGTGCCCGGGGGGACGCACCAGGGCGTAACCGAGGCGGTAGCCCTCCAGAATTTTACGGGCCACGGTCAGGGCGCAGTCTACGGCACGTTTGGAAGCCACATAGGCATTTTCATTGATAGGGGTGAAGGTGTCAATACAGTAATAACCGGCACGAATCGGGAGTTCCTTCGGGGGCCGAGCGTTGTTTCGTATAGGGAAGACATAGGGATAGACCGAGGTACCGGGGTTGATGGCGGTGCAGACCTTTTTGAAGTAATTCACGTAACGGCCGTCATGGACGGCCTTGATGTGTCGTTCTGAAAAATGATGGATACCGACCTTCTCGAAGAGTTCCGTGGGTTCGATCTCCCGAAGGATGGCCCCGATCCTGACCGGAGACTCCAGGTAGCCCCGCTCCCGGACGTGGTGGATATCGTGCTTGTCGTTCACCACCAGCACGATGTTCTTCTCAACGG
>CAYNYM010000016.1:0-17450 GCA_964401325.1 uncultured Desulfobacteraceae bacterium
CGAGCTGAGGTTTACCTCCGGGTTGAGGGACGAGGCGCGCATAGAGGTCCTGCCGAACATGCGTCCGTTGGGGCGAATCACCCCGCCGGAGCTGTTGGAGGAGTATCGCCAGGCCGCTGTCCTGCTGTTTCCGAGCCGGCTCGAGGGCTTCGGGTACGCCGTGGCTGAGGCGATGGCCTGTGGGGTTCCGGTCGTGGCGAGCAACACCTCGTCGCTTCCGGAACTGGTGGATGACGGGGAAACGGGGCGCCTCTGTGTTCCGGAGGACCCGGGGTCGTTTGTGCAGGCCGTGCGAGAGTTGGCCGGAGACCCGCAAAGACGGGTCAGCATGGGTGTGGCGGCTCGCGCGAGGGCGGTAGAACGGTTTTCTCTGCGGAGAATGGCCTCGGAGTATCAGGGCCTTCTGGATTCGATTCGTGTGGCCACGGGCGCCGACGTGTGAGCGGCGTGGGGGTGGCAGTTCGGCGGCTCTTGTCCTGGCGCCCGCAGAGGCTCGCGAGGAGCACCCTCGTTATCCTCTCCGGGCTTGGGGTCCGGGTTCTCCTGCAGGGGCTGCTCGTGGTCGTCCTGGCCCGTGCCCTGGGCGCGACGGGGTACGGCCATTTTGTCTCCTGGCTGGCGGTGACGGCTGGGCTTGCCCCGTTGGCTGGGATGGGTGCCCTCACTCTCGTGGTGAGAGACGTGGGCAGAAATGCGACGGCCGTGCGGGACAGTTTCGGCTCCGCGCTGCGCGGCGTGGCTGCGTCTTTCGTTCCCCTCTTCGCGGCTGGCCTCGTGATTGGCGCCTTAGTGCTCCCGGACAGTTCCGCGCTGGCCGGTTTGTCCATGGTGGCGGTCTCAGACTTGCTGCTTGCCCCAGGGGTCGACCTGGTCGGGCGGCTCAACCAGGCGCTGGACCGAACCGGAAGGATGGCAGCCCTCTCCGCGGGCCTCGTGGCCCTGCGCGTGAGCAGTGCAGGTGTGATGCTCGCTGTGGTGAGCGAGCCCACGTCGCTGCACTGGGCGATCTGGTACTTGCTGGCCACGGCGCTCGCAGCGGCGCTCGCCCTCGCTCTGGGGGTTCGTGAGTTCGGGACGCCCACAGGGAAGAAGGGGGGGGCGCGTTTCTGGGAGGGGGGTGTATTCGCGATTGGGGCCAGTGCGGGACGCGCACATGCAGAGTTGGACAAGGCCCTGTTGGCGCGCCTGGCGAGTCCGGCGAGCGCCGGGGAGTACTCTGCGGCTGGACGACTCGTCGATGTCGTCATGCTTCCCGTTCTCGCCCTTCTCGAAGCGGCGGTGACCCGGTTCTTTCGGGCCGGAGTCACGGGTGCGAGCGCGATGGTGAGTCTTGCGAGGAGAATTCTTCCGGTACCGGCAGTGTATGCCGTTCTTGGGGCTCCTCTGCTGTGGGCCGTCGCGGACATCTTGACGTGGCTTCTTGGAGAGGATTTCGCTGCATCAGCGGAGATCGTCCGGTACCTCTGTGCTCTTCCGGCGTTCATGCTCCTGCGGCACGTGGCGCTACTGATGTGGCTGACGTCCACTCGCCCGCAGATCGCAACGGGTCTTCAGGTCACGGGCGCGGTGGTGAATGTGACCGCGAATCTCGTTTTGATCCCGAGGCTGGGCTGGCAAGGTGCGGTTGTGAGCGCCGGGATGCACCGGGATGAAATGGCTGGCCAGGTAATCGACTCCCTTCGAGGCCGAGGGTGAGGGCAAGAGCGTGACCTTCCACATGCCGGGCGGCAGCCAGAAGAGGGCCTCCCCCGTAGGCGTGACATCTCCCACCTGAGAGGTTTCGGAAAAACCGGGAAAGTCATATTGATCATCGTATTCCGGTATGGCGCTGGCTGATCCGTAGGGCACGTTTTTCACCAGGAGTCCGCCCAGGGTGTCCCCCTCCTTGAGTGTGGGCAGAGGCAGGCCCTGGTGCAGGGAAATGTCCACCGGGTCGGCCTCTTCACCTTCACGAAGCGAGACGACCCAGAGATACCGTCCCGGAAACTGGGGCATGTTCTGGATCTCCCATCATGGACCGTGTAAAAGGCGGCTTCAGGGATCTCTTGAGACAGGGAGAACCGAACGGCATTTTCCGGCAGGAGGGTAACCTCCCGGCTCATCTCACAGCTATACCCTTCACCGCTTGGGGTAAAGCTCATGTGGAGGACCGTATCATCCTCGATGCGTTTGTCGGCATAGATCGCACCGTCTCTTTCCGTCACGATCCGGACCCCGTCTTTTCCCAGTTGGGATTTCAGGGCCTGTTTGCCGGTGTCCTGGTCCTCCCAGGGGACCTTGAAGTTCCATCGAAGACCGTGAATCTCACAGTCGGTAAGGCCCTCTTCGGTGTCGCAGACAAAGTACCCGGGTCCGGTCGGGTAAAAGGAAGGCTCTTCGATGGTTGAAGGATCTGCCAGGGGGGTGTACGGTGGGGGCGGCGGATCGGCCATGGCGCTCATGGAAAAAAAGGCCGTCAAAAGAAAAAGGACCAGCATCGCAACAAGTACCCGGCAGCTTCTCATGGGAACGTCCTCCGTGTCTTTTCTTTCCGGTGTTGTCATATTCATAAGGCGGGAAAAAGGAATTGTTTTGTTTCGCGGACTATAGAAAATCACAGGCAGGCTGTCAAATAGAGTCTTTCGCGGAAAAATATGAACAGGTTTCACTTACGGCTTAAAATTGAGGTATTATATATTGTTCAATCCTTCTGAAAACGGATGCGACGTGTTATTGAAGAAAGACATCCGTTCTCAAAAAAAAAGAGATAAGGAAGATTCCATGTGCCTGTCGAAACCCGAATCATGCTGAATTTTTTTCTATACGCTGCGGCCTCCCTGATCTGGGGGTCGACCTGGTTTGCAATCAAACTGCAATTGACCCAGGTCCCGCCGATCCTGTCCGTGGGTTATCGTTTCTGCCTGGCCTCCATCATCCTGCTCATGTATTGTCTTTTGACGCATAGAAAACTCGCCTTCTCCCGGCGTGATCATACCTTCATGGCCCTTCAGGGATTTACGCTCTTTGGCCTGAGTTATTGCATGAGCTATCTGGCCACCGGGTATCTGACCAGTGGATTGGTGGCGGTGGTATTTTCCAGTATCCTGATGTGGAATATCCTTAATTTGAGATTGTTCATGCGACAGCCAGTGGCCTGGAGGGCCTTTTGCGGCGGTTTGGTGGGCCTGTTCGGTATTGCCGTTTTATTCTGGCGTGATCTCGCGGCCTTTGCCGCCACGCGGGGGGTCATCGGGCTGGTCATGGCACTTGTCGGGGCCTACATGGCCTCGGTCGGCAATGTGGTGGGATCGCGAAACGCGAGGAGCGGGGTTCCCGTCACCCAGGCCAATGTCTATGGTATGGCCTACGGCGGTCTGCTGACCCTGGCCATTCATTTCGGGGGAGGTGGAGAACCCACCATGGACTGGTCTTTGGGGTATCTGTGCCCCATGTTGTATTTGACCCTGTTCGGTTCCGTGGTGGCCTTTGGTTGCTACATGCTTTTGATCGAACGAATCGGTGCGGAGTATGCGGCCTATGTCACCCTCTTGATGCCTGTGATCGCGTTGATTTTTTCGACCCTCTTCGAAGATTACCAATGGGCCCTCAGCGCCGGACTAGGGGTGGCCGTCGTCCTGGCCGGTAACCTGCTTATCCTGATGCCGACCCATACCCTCACCCGGGTATCCCGGTGGATTAAAATCACCGTATAGGTTGCGTCTTTTGAAAAGAGATTGCCCTGATCCATCCATTGCTGAATGCATTGTATGAAACTGAACATGAACGGTCCTGCAAAAAAAATCAAAAACCAAGAAGTCGCAACTCATGATATCGATGCCTTAGATCGGCCAAATGGGTAAAAATAGGGATTTTTGCAAATGCCTCAACAGTTGGGACTCAATGGCCTGGGTTCAAGGTTAAATGAGCGGCGAGACATTGGCGAATTATTGCCGTCCTCAGTCAAGAACATGACACTTTTCCCGATCTGAAGCCCTTTCACGTATCCTGTCACCCTATCTCTCCAGACGCATTCTCCGCTTTGTTTCTGTTTAGAAAACCCCGTTCTTTTTCGCACAGCGGGATCTAGGATGCGTGTGGCCGGAGTGAATGGGCCTTGCCTGGCCTATCCTTGGGCTTATGGACAAATCAAAGCCACCTGCTCTGGTCGTGAATTTTTTGATCAGTGCGGTGCAGGGCGCCGGTTGTAGGTCTGATTGTTGGCACAAATATTGAACTATCCTAAAACAATGAAACACATTACCGCCTTTTCTTATGCCTATCGATAGAGCAGAGGAAAATCGGGCTTCCGGTCAATGGCGGAGTTTAACTGGAAATTGCAGGTAACTTTGAGGCTAAAGTGAACAAATGATTCAGAACCTTTTGGACGCCCCCCATGAGCCCCGGGTTATTATTGGGCTGTATCACTCAATTTGGCTACCAGACTCCCCAATACCCCCTCTTTTTGCCCCCGACAACAAGTCGAATCTGCATTCGATCCTCTTTCCGAGAGGGCAAGACTTTGCCCGTTAATGGGCGGGCCGATTTTTCGTAACCCGCCCGGAAAGATTCTTCTTTGGTGCCCCCCAAACGTTCAGGTTGAGGCCTTGAATAATCGGACGGTCTACGGTCTAAAACAACCCCGAGACTCTGAGGCGCTGGCATTGGGATCTTGAGTCGGCAAGTATTGGATGGGAACCTGCAAACCCCTAGATGAGGACAGATACGAAAAGATGGCCAGCATTCTGATTATTGATGACGACGATATGCTGTGCGATATGATGTGTCGGTATTTTAAACGCATGGGGCATGAGGTCTCTTACGCATACACCCTTGAGGATGGCAAAAAGGCAGCCGTTTCCAGGGCCCTTGATGTGGTTTTTCTTGATGTTAATCTTCCGGATGGAAACGGCCTTGAGGCGCTTCCGAAAATTCGGGAAGTGCCTTCATGCCCGGAAGTCATCATCTTTACGGCGGAAGGGGAGCCGGACGGGGCGGAAATCGCGATCCGAAGCGGGGCCTGGGATTATATCGAGAAACCCGCGGCGGTAAAGGCCATGACGCTTCCCCTGGTTCGGGCCCTCCAATACCGGGAGAAAAAAAGGAAAAAGTCAAAGACCGCGTTAAAGCGGGGAAACATTGTGGGGAATTGCCGCCGGTTAAAAAACTGTCTTGACCTTCTTGCAGAGGCCGCGGATAGCGAAGTGAATATCCTGATCACCGGGGAAACGGGTACGGGCAAGGAGCTCTTTGCCCGGGCCGTCCATGAAAACAGCAAGCGGGCGGATCAGCGATTTGTGGTCGTGGATTGTGCGGCACTCCCGGAAACTCTCGTTGAAAGCATTCTTTTCGGTCACGATAAAGGGGCCTTCACATTTGCGGACAGGTCCTCTTCCGGCCTGATCCGGCAGGCGGACATGGGGACCCTCTTTCTGGACGAGGTGGGTGAATTGCCCCTGTCCCTCCAGAAGTCCTTTTTGCGCGTGCTCCAGGAACGACGGATTCGACCCCTGGGGGGGCGCCACGAGATTGCATGTGATTTTAGACTGGTGGCTGCAACCAATCGCAATCCGGATGAAATGGTCGGATCCGGACAGTTTCGCAAAGACCTCCTTTTTCGCCTCAAATCCCTTGTGATCGAGTTGCCCCCGCTAAGGGCCCGATCCGAGGACATCCGGGAAATTGCCATGCATCATGCGTCTAGACTCTCGGCGCGTTACGGCATAGGGATAAAGGGATTCTCCCCTGAATTCCTTGACGCCCTCGGCCGTTATGAATGGCCCGGCAATATCAGAGAACTGGTCAACACCCTTGAACGGAGCCTCGTGTCCGCCATGGAAGAACCCGTCCTTTTTCCAAAGCATCTGCCGACCCATATCCGCATCAAACTGGCAAGGGCCTCGGTAACCAAACAGAGTCCGGCCAAACTCGAGACAGGCGCAGAAATTTGCAAATCTGGGGCCTTCCCAAGTCTCAAAGATTACCAGGCGGATTCCAAGCGACAATACTTCCGTAACCTCATGGCCCATACCATGGGCGACGTTCGGCAGGCCTGCAGGGTGGCCGGCGTGTCTCGATCAAGTCTTTATGACCAGTTGAAAAAGTACGATATCCTCTAACCGAACCGCAACCGCCGGGAAACACCCTGCTCGAATTTCCCTTCCCCTTAAAATATTTAAGGAATCGGGGTCCAGAGGACCGGGTTTCAAATGCCAAAGTAAGGTGCCGGGGAACAAAAGATCCTGCCCCATCCCTTTGAGTCCGGATTTTTGGACTGTCCATTTGTCCGGACTTCCCCGAAATGCCGGGCTTTTGTCTCAAATCCCTTTTTTCTGTCCAAATTTTTGGATTCGACCTCTTATCTCATGCAGGCCGTTCCACTCCTCCCATTCTGTGCCATAGGTCATAACAAATTGATATGTAACGTTAAAAGGCGAACATTCGGTCGTTGGCACGGTTCTTGTTGTTACCTGTGATATAAAGGACAGTTTGAACCACCGGCCGGAGGAGGTGCCCGTCATAATGAATGTCTTTTTTTATATCCCTGTTACGGATAATCGGGCGGAAGCAAATCGGAAAATAATTGATAACGCGGCCCTTGCGGCACATACGGAAGTCTTCTCAAACATTGAGGACCTGGCAGGCAGGCTTCGAAGGCCCCTATCCGACAACTCCATTGCTGTTCTCTATGTCCCAAGGGGGAAAGATCTTCAGGCATTGCTCCTAATCAAGGAACTACTGCAGGAAGTATACGTGCTTTTGATGCTTCCGAACAGGAAAGAAAGCAGCATTTCCAAGGGGTATATCCTAAGACCCAGATTCCTGACCTTTGTGGATGATGATTTAGAGGATGTAGGTCTCGTGCTGACAAAAATGATCGAATGCTATGGCAAAAAGACGCGCGAGGAATAATGAGATATCCCGTGAGAATCTCAGTGTTGGACATCAGAGCCTGCTCTTGGAGCTGGGCGATGGAAATTCGACTGTGCGTAGGTATTTAGAAAAACCTACCCTCCCCTAAGCAATATCAAGAGAAAAGAGATGGAATGCCACAATTAGCGGAGAAAATTAATCAGATGTTCTATAAATCACGCGTCAAACATACGGCCGGGAGGCCGTAAAAAATACTGCAAGGAGGAATGGGGATATGAAAAAAGGTTCATTGAGTTTTAAACTCGTAACAGGTGGCACGTTGACCGTACTGATTCCGTTACTTGTCATCGGGCTCTTTTCCGTGACCAAGGCATCAAAGGCCCTCGATGCACTTTCCAAAGAACAGGTCATGAACGTTGCCGGGGACCTCTCGGGCATGACCCAGCTTGTACTCCAGGAAGAGGTCAAGGTCGCCGGTGAATTAAGCGTGGCGAAGGCAACATTGGCGGCCTTGGAAAGAGTTGCGGACTCGGGTCTTCAAGATGAGGGAGCTGAGATAGAAGACCTGGAAAATGCCCTTTCCCGTACCATGAAACAGATGGGAAACGATTATGACATTATCCTTGTATCCGATGTGAACGGAACGGTCATTGTGGACGGAAGCGGTAGCAAAAGCAGGGGAATGACCATGGCGGATCGGGAGTATTTCCAAATCGCAAAACAGGGGAAGACCAATATTGGGGCCCCTGTTAAATCCAAGACATCCGGCAGACCCGTTGTCCCGATTTGCGCTCCGATATATTCCGACGCCGGTCGGTTCCTGGGAACCGTGACAACGGTTCTCAAGTTAGATTTTCTTTCCGAAAAGATCACGTCAGTGAAAGTCGGCCGGACGGGCTACCCCTTCATGATCGATGGAAAAGGGTTGTGCATTGCCCATCCCGATGAAGCGCATATTCTTAAAACCAACCTGGCGCAAGTTAAGGGCATGGAAACCATTATAAACAAGATGATGGCCCAACAAACCGGCGTTGAGTCCTATACCTTTAATGGAGAAGAAAAGATTTCTGCCTATGCCCCGGTGGAACTGACAGGATGGAGTATCGGGGTCACCCAGCCCAGCGAAGAATTCCTGGGAGCGGCCCACGCCATCCGAAACGTCATCCTCCTGGTGGGTGCCGTTTTTCTGGCCGCAACCATCCTCGGGGTGCTCTTGTTTGCAAGGAGGATCACCAAGCCGATTCAACGCATCATCGAGGGCCTGAACGATGGTGCGGCGCAGGTGGCCTCGGCCTCGGGCCAGGTCTCGGCCGCCAGCCAGTCCCTGGCCGAAGGGGCCTCGGAACAGGCCGCCTCCATCGAGGAAACCTCTTCCTCCCTGGAAGAGATGGCCGCCATGACCAAGCAGAATGCGGGAAATGCCAATGAGGCAAGGGCGCAGATGGAAGCCGCCGGCGAACTGGTGGGGAAGGTGGACAGCCATATGAAAGACCTAGCCCGGGCCATCGATGAGATCACCCGGACGAGTGACGAAACCGGAAAGATCATCAAGACCATCGACGAGATCGCCTTTCAGACCAACCTCTTGGCCCTCAACGCCGCAGTCGAGGCGGCCAGGGCGGGTGAGGCCGGGGCCGGGTTTGCAGTCGTGGCCGAGGAGGTCAGGAATCTGGCCATGCGTTCGGCCGAGGCCGCCAAGAACACGGCGAATCTCATCGAAAACACCATCAAGGCGATCAAGAACGGCAGTGAACTGACCACCTCCACCCAAGAGGCATTTCGGGAGAACATGGAGATTTCAGCAAAGATCGGTGGACTGGTGGACGAAATCGCCGCGGCCTCCAACGAGCAGTCCCAGGGAGTTGAGCAGGTCAACATCGCGGTGGCCGAGATGGACAAGGTGGTCCAGCAGAACGCCGCCAATGCCGAGGAATCGGCGAGCGCTTCCGAAGAAATGAACGCCCAGGCGGAGCAGATGAAAGCCATGGTCAATGATCTGGTAGGCCTGATCGAGGGAGGTAACGGAGAAGGCAGAGGCAAGAAGCAGTACCGAACAGGTGGTGAAACAATGGGTCACGGTAAGGAATTCGTCGCTGCCGGTGCTCGAAAAAACCTTACAGGATCGAGGAAAGAGGGGGAGGGGAAAGCGTTGGCGGTTCGGAACTGCAGGGAAGTCAGACCTGATCAGGTCATTCCCTTTGATGACAAGGATTTTGGGGACTTCTAGTCCTGTCAGTCTCCATTCACCATGCACCGGTACATATGAAAAGATGAAACCCCCAAACAACGTCAAGATAAAGGAGAAGGAAAGAAATGCCGGAATTAGCGGAGAAAATTGATCAGACAGTCGATGCCGTGGCCCACAGAGAAGGCAAATACCTGACCTTCACTCTAAATCATGAGGAGTACGGCATAGGCATCCTGAAGATCAAGGAGATCATGGGCATGATGCCCATTACCTCCGTGCCCCGGACCCCGGACTTCGTCAAAGGGGTGATCAACCTCAGGGGCAAGGTGATCCCGGTGGTGAATCTGAGGTCGAAATTCGCAATGGACGAGATCGAAGACACAAAGCGTACCTGCATTATTGTGGTTGAAATCGAGGGATGCTCCGGGAAATTGCTGATGGGCGTCATTGTGGATTCCGTATCGGAGGTCCTGAACATCAAGGGTGAAGAGATCGAGGATGCCCCCGCATTCGGAACCGGACTGGAGACCGATTACATCCTCGGTATGGCCAAGATCGAAGGCGGGGTAAAGATCCTTCTCGATATAGACAGGGTGTTGAGCGCAGAAGAAATTTGTCTTCTGGATCAAGTCGGCTGAGGAAGTCTTCGAATAGCCGATAACCATGAATTGGTGTCGATCCGTAAAAGAGATAGTTTTCGTAAGGTTGAGGCGGGCGAGGATTTCAACCAGAGGAGTATATCGAGAATTTTGAGGATTGAAATTCGGAGCGCAACTGCAGATATTGCTGAAACCAGAGATTTGTGGATGGGCGGCAGTGAACAGGGTGGGGTTTTTAAAATGTTTAAAAACATGAAGGTGGGATCAAAAATTATGGGTGGTTTCGGGATAGCACTCATGCTGACCGCAATCATCGGTGTTGTGGGTGTATATTATATGCACCATGTGGGTAAAATTATTCACCGACTCGCCACACAGGAGATTCCCGAGACATCGGCAGTGATGGAAACAGAGCGCAGGATGTGGAATACACATGTTTTATCCTATGATTTTGGTATCAATCTGGATGAGCGGAGTAAAAAGAAATGGTTTGAGGAGGGCGACAACGCAGGAAAGGCTGCTGATAGGATTGTGCCGATCGCCACGGCCCTGAACCATCAAGCGACTCTAACGACCGCAAATGATGTCAGAAAAAGACTCGGAGAATACGAGAAGATCGCGATGGCATACACACTGCTTGCCATGAAGAATGAGGAGATAAGAAAACATCTGGAAAAAAGCGCATCTGCCATTGAGAAACAATGGGAGGACTATATAAACGGGCAGAACGAAAAAATGGAGGAAGCAGTCTCCAATAAGGACTTCCAAGATATCAAGACATGTATTATCAAACTCAAACTCGGCAATGAGGCCATAGATCTCTACAACCTTGTCAGGAAGCATGAATACCAGAACATCATGTATCAGCGTCGGGAAAACGCCGAAATGCTGACTGATGACTTAAACAAGTTGGTTGAGGTCACCAAGAACACTTTCAGCCTGTCCATGGCTGCCGATGACGTGAAGAAAGGAGAGGTGGCGCTTGAATACGTTGAAAAATACACAAGGCTGATGGATCAATGGATGGCGAACAAAAAGAAGCAGGTGGAGCTGTCAGAACAGTCGGATGCAGCGGCCAAGCGTGTGATTGGTCTGACTACGAAGACCGCCCTGCAGGCGGACAAGGATGCGTATGACGCAGGCATGGAGGTCGTAAACCTCGTATCCAATGTAAGGTTGCTTCTTCTTGGATTATTAATCGGCGCTGTTCTCATCGGGTCCGCTCTGGCCTTTTTTATTACCAGAAGTATAACCAAACCGATGAACAGGGTGATTGAAGGTCTCAACGAGGGCGCCGGGCAGGTGACCTCCGCCTCGGAACAGGTCTCGTCCGCCAGCCAGTCACTGGCTGGAAGGTCCTCGGAACCGGCCGCGTCCATCGAAGAGACCTCTTCCTCTCTGGAAGAGATGGCCTCCATGACCAAACAGAATGCGGCAAATGCCAATGAGGCAAGGGCACAGATGGAAGCCGCCGGCAAACTGGTGGAACAGGTGGACAGCCACATGAAAGACATGGCCTCGGCCATCGAAGAGATTACCCGGACAAGTGACAAAACCGGGAAGATCATCAAGACCATCGATGAGATCGCTTTTCAGACCAACCTCCTGGCCCTCAATGCCGCGGTCGAGGCGGCCAGGGCGGGGGAAGCGGGGGCCGGGTTCGCGGTCGTGGCCGAAGAGGTCAGGAATCTGGCCATGCGTTCGGCCGATGCCGCCAAGAATACCTCCGACCTCATTGAAAACACCCTGAAGGCAATCAAGAACGGCAGTGAGCTGACCACCTCCACCCAGGAGGTGTTCCAGGAGAATATGGAGATCTCAGTGAAGATCGGTGAGCTGGTGGACGAAATCGCCGCAGCCTCCGATGAACAGGCCAAGGGAGTTGAACAGGTCAACGTGGCGGTGGCCGAGATGGACAAGGTGGTGCAGCAAAACGCCGCCAATGCCGAGGAATCGGCCAGTGCCTCTGAAGAGATGAATGCCCAGGCAGAGCAGATGAAGGGCGTGGTCAATGACTTGGTGGCCATGGTCAGGGGAGCCGACGGAAAGGTCTCGGGCAAGCAGCACCGGATAGGTGGTGAAACCATGGGCCACCGTAAGAAATCCTCGGGCGGTTCTCGAAAAAACCTTTCAGCGCCGAGAACAGGGGACGCGGTAAGAGCGTTGGCGGTTCGGGACGGAAGGGAGGTCAAACCTGAGCAGGTGATTCCCTTCGATGACAAGGACTTTGGAAACTTCTAACGCCGGGGTATCCATGAGCGGCAGGGGTGGACCCGTTTTGCCCCTTGCCGTTTTAACCTTCAAAATCGAAGATCTTTCCCGGATTCAGGATCATGTTGGGGTCAAAAAGGTGCTTGATCCCCATCTGAAGGCGCAGGCTTTCCGGGGAGATCTCGAGGGGCATGAAGCGTTTTTTTGCGACGCCTATACCGTGTTCTCCGGAGATGGTGCCCTTCATGGCGACAACCTTCTCCAGGATCGCCCTGATGCCCGCCTCAATACGGCCCATGTCGGCGTCGACCCCCGCCGTGATGTTCAGGTGGATGTTCCCGTCCCCGGCATGGCCGAAGCTGTAAATCTTTATGCCGTAATTTTTTTCAAATGCGGGGAAAAAGGATACAAATTTCGCAATGGACCCGATGGGCACAACCACGTCCTCAGGGATATACACGGGACAACTCTCTTCGATTCTGAGCGAGACCTGCCTCCTGATTTCCCATAGCTTCTCGCGTTTTCGGGAATCGGGGGCCATGAGCACATCCTGCGCGTCGCAGGACATGCAGATCTCCCCGACGGCCTCCATTTCCCTCTCGATCGTGCGCGCCGGACCGTCGATTTCGATGAGGAGCAGGGTATTGGTTACCTCGGCGTTTTCTATGGGCAGGAGATCGCCCACCAGTTCCAGACAGGGGCGGTCGAGAAATTCCATGGCACAGGGCACATGACCCTTTCCCAGGATGGCGGATACGGCCTCCATGGCTGCTGTGAGGTGAGGAAAAAAGGCGACCGAGGTGGTGAGGGGTCCCGGATGGGGCAGGAGTTTCAGAATCAGCCTGGTCATGACCCCCAGGGTACCCTCCGATCCGACGAGCAAATGGACCAGGTCATAGCCGACCACACCCTTGCGGGTTTGCACCCCAGCCGTGATTTTTTCCCCAGAGGGAAGGACGGCCTCCAGACCCAGGATATAATCCCTGGTCGTTCCGTATTTGATGCAGGCCGGGCCGCCCGCATTGGTTGCCGCGTTTCCTCCCAGGGACGAGGTGTCCAGGCTTGCCGGATCCGGGGGATAGAAAAGACAGGCCTCTTTCACCGCGTTTTTCAGGTCCAGGTTGATGACACCGGGTTCAACTATGGCAATCAGGTTTTTTCTGTCAATGGATAGAATCCGGTTCATGGCGGCCATGGAGAGCACGACGCCGCCTTGAATCGGCACAGATCCCCCCGCCAGGCCCGTGCCTGCGCCCCTGGGGGTGACGGGAAAACCGTGATGGTTCGCAAGACGCAACAGGGCCTGCACCTGATCGGGTGTCGTGACCTCCACAACAAGATCCGCCACCCGGTGCGTCTCGCCCGCGTCCTTGCCCAGTTCTTCCAGCATTACCCCGTCCCGGATGATGCGCGCGGGCGCGACTTCTTTCCGTATGGATTCGATAACCTCGGGGGTTAAGGGCTTGAAATGTATCATTTTCATATTTTCCAATCGGAGTTGACAATGATTTCGAGCGGTCCGGCCTTAAGAACCGCGGTGGTCGAAACCCGGAAAGCGAAGAGAGGTCTCCAGGCGATGAAGGCCCAAGGTCGCTATGGAGGTGAGCAGGAGATAGACCACTCCCACGATCAAGAAAATTTCCGTGTATTTGAAGGTCTCGGAGGCGATGATTTTACCCTCACCCGTGAGTTCAATGCAGGTAATCATATAAGCGAGGGAGGAGTATTTGATGAGATAGATGATTTCATTTCCGCAACCGGGCAGTGCCTTGCGCAGGGCCTGGGGGAGAATGATCGACAGGATCATCTTCAACTTTGAAAATCCGATAGCCTGGGCGGCCAGCATCTGTCCGGTCTTTATGGAAAGAAACGCGCCCCGTATGTATTCCGAATGATAGGCCCCGCTGCAAAGGGAGAATCCGACAACGGATGCGAGAAAGGGGGTCAGGTAGATCCCGATGTGGGGCAGGCCGAAATACCAGATAAAGAGCTGGACAACCAGGGGAAACCCACGGAATATGATCGCATAGCCGTTGGCTGCCCCCGCCACCAGAGGATTTCCGTAAACCCGAAGTGCCCCAACGAGGATTCCGATAATCAGCCCACACAAAGCGGAGGGGATGATCAGTTGGATACTGACCCACAGGCCTCTGATAAGGGCGGGCATGACATCCTGTTGAATAAAAAGAAGTTCTTCCATGTTAACGGTGATTTCCGTAGAGTTCCTGCAATTTGCCGCAGAATTCTCTGGTTCTTTCACGGTCGGCGTCAAAAAGGATTTTTTCAGGCGCCCCGGTCTCCAGAATGGAGCCGTTTTCCATGAAGACCATTTCCGTTGCCAAATCAATGGCAAATCCGATCTGATGGGTGGCCATGATCATGGTCATGCCGTTGACTCCCAGATCTCGGATCACGCCCAGAACCTCGGTAATCAGCTCCGGGTCCAGTGCCGAGGTGGGTTCGTCCAAAAGCATGACCTTGGGGTCCATGGCCAGGGCCCGGGCGATGGATACCCTCTGCTTTTGCCCGCCGGAGAGCTCTGCCGGATACTTGGTGATATGTTCCTTGAGACCGACCCGCTCCAGCTCCATGACGGCCCTCTCTCTCGCCTTTTCCCTGGACATCTTTTTCACCTTCACAAGGCCGATCTCCACATTTTTCAGTGCCGTGAGGTGATCAAAGAGGTTGAAGTCCTGAAAAATCATGCCCACCTCTTGACGGTAGGCATAAAGTTCCTTCTTCTGCGTGTGGTTGATCTCTCTTCCATCCAGCCAGATGCGGCCTCTGTCGGGCATGATCAAAAAGTTGATGCATTGAAGGAGGGTGCTTTTCCCTCCCCCCGAGGGACCGATCAGGATCTTCAGGTCTCCCTCATTGACGGAGAGAGAGGCCCCCATGAGGACCTCTTTTTCCCCATAACGTTTGCTGATATTCTCAATTCTTAAAACTGGATCCTTTTCAACCATTAAAATTGCTTCCTTATTGCGAATAACCCGGAATCCTGACCCTTTCATGCAATATCCTGAGGCCTTTGGTACCCAGGTAGGTCAAGATAAGGAATATCACGCCTGCTGTGAAATAGAGAGGGAGGTGCTGATAGGTCCTTGATGCGACGAAATGGGCACGGGCCATGATGTCGGTGACCCCCAGGGCATAGGCGACAGCGGAGTCCTTCAGCACGATCGAATACTCATTGGTCCACCCGGGTATGGATAAACGCAATGCCTGGGGAAGGACAATGAACAGAATCGACTGGGTATCGCCCATGCCGATGGCCCTGGCGGCCTTCAGTTGTCCCTCGGGCAGGGACAGGATCGATCCCCTGAAGATCTGGGATTGATAGGCGGACGTAATCAGGCCGAGAACGATCATGGCGACCGTAAAGGCCGAGAGATTGATATTAAACCAGGAAAAGAGCCCGAAATAGAAAAGGAACAGGAGCACCAGGAGCGGGACGCCACGGAAAAACCAGACATAGAGGCCCACGAGGCGCTGCACCGGGGCCTTCCCGTAAACTTGTCCCACCGCAAGGACGACACCGAGGACAAGGCCAAACACCATGGCTCCGCAGACCAATCCTATGGTGATAATGGCCCCGCTGAGCAGATAGGGAAGGGCATCACTTATGGCAATCAGGTATTCCATGTTGCCAGGTTCATATTGATCATGACAAAGGTCTCAAAAATTTGCAAGGCACCAGGTATCGGACCTGATGCCTTGCGAGCGACTCAGTTTAGGGTTCCCTTAATTATTCCAACTCATATTTCTTTTTCAGTTCTTGCCAATAAGGGGAGGCCATCAAGCGCTTGAGCCCCTCGTTCAGGGTCTCAAGCAGTTTCTTGTCCTCTTTGCGAACGGCGTAAGCAAAATCTTCATTCTTCATCCCGAAGGTCCCTGCAATTTTGACCGGTTTTTTCTTCACCGCATCCTTGGCCGGCGCATCATCCATGGCGGCGGCCACAATGCGACCGTTCACCACATCTTCGACGGCGAGCGGGGCTGAATCATAGTGCACCAGTTTGAAGTTTTTCTTCTGTTTTTTGATCAGGTTCGTCTCGATCCACTTGGCCTCGGTGGTTCCCCTCTGCACTCCCACCTTGTTGCCGTCGGTCAACAGTTCATCCACGGAAAGTTTGGAATTTTTTTGAGATACGAGGACCTGTGCGATGATCCAGTAAGGGTTGGTGAAATTGACCTGCTGTTTCCGTTTATCGGTCACGCTCATCCCGGAGGCAATCATATCGATCTTTTTTGCCTTGAGGCTCGGAATGATGCCGTCCCAGTCCATGGGTTGATGTTTCACCTCAAACCCCATTTCCTTTGCAATCCAATCAACCGCCTTTACATCAAAGCCGTCGGGAACACCGTTCTTGTTCACATAGGCAAAGGGTGGAAAATTTGCATCAATCCCGTTGATATAGGCCTTGTCTCCGGCAATGGAACAGGGCGCCTGGATAAACAGAGCGGCAGCAAAAACAATCATCAAAACACACAAAAATTTCTTTTTCATAACCTTTTTTCCTTTCCCTACATCGTATTCAGGTTCAAAAGGGCTAATTCTATTCCCTTTTTAAAAATTAGCATTGAGTTACCTTTTGAAGAAATAAAAATCCAAAATCAAAACCGAACGCGTTTCAAAAATCTTATATAGTTTCAAAACCAAAAAGTATAGGGCAAAGGGGCCTGCGTGTCAAAGCCCAAAAATGGGATTGGTTCAGCCTTTTAAAAAAAATATCAAGACCCATCCATAGCCGAATACGTTTCAAGAAGCTCAACAACTACTAAAAAAGAGGCATTTATCAAGTGATCTTATTGTAACGGGAGAGGGGGTGATTATATTTCCTATAAATAAAGTAGGTAAATGGAAGTCAACCCGTAGGGCAAAGGAGATTTATCATGAAAAAGACAAAAACAAAGGGTCTGATCGTATTGGTCCTGGTCCTTGCTTTTATCATGTCCGGCTGCATGGGCATGACGGGACAGGGCAGGCTCGATACCAGTTTCCCGGGCGGAGATAGATCGACCCTTCAGACGTTGATGGACGACTGGCAGGACTATGAGGTCTCTTATGCCGGGTACTATGCGGAAAATGCCATAGCCGTTGTCTTTGACCGAAAGGATGACGGTCGGCCCATTCGACTGCCTGGCGTCAATTGGACAAAGGTAGCTGATGAGAAAACGCTCAAGGTGGCACTCCTGGGGATGCAAGCCAATAATGATTTCTTTGCGAAAGTGTGGCGGATTGTCGGGCCGGACGACCGGTCTCACGGTTATCTATACACCGGGTGGAAAGTCGTAAACGTTTATTCGACGGATGCAAATGCGGTCACAATTACGGGAATCCCCTCAGCGTGGGATGGACATCATCATTTCTGATCCGGAAAGAGCGAGGAACCGGTACATGGTTCTCTGTTTTCATATCCTTGGGGCCTGATCAACGCCCGGACCTTCACGGGTATTGGCTGGAAAATCGTGTCTACCCCACCGGAAAGAGCCAATCCTTGAACCGTTCGTCACGATCGGCCACAATGTCATCCATCAGCTTGGAAAGGGTCCGGGTCATCGGGCCGGGAATCTTTTTGAAAACCCGGTCTTCCATCTGT
>CAYNYM010000017.1:0-15678 GCA_964401325.1 uncultured Desulfobacteraceae bacterium
GCGGAAGAGATCAGTCAGGTAATCAGGGGCCAGATTAAGGACTACGAGACAAAAGTGGAGATGAGCGAAACCGGAACGGTCTTGTCCGTCGGAGACGGCGTCGCTCGCGTTTACGGCGTGGAAAACGCCATGGCCATGGAGATGCTTGAATTTCCGGGTGGCATTTATGGGCTCTGCCTTAATCTGGAGGAGGACAATGTGGGCGTTGCCATCATGGGCGATGACACCATGATTAAGGAAGGGGATACGGTCAAGCGGACCGGGCGGATCGCCCAGATCCCCGTCGGTGATGCAGTTCTCGGTCGGGTGATTGATGCAGT
Organism: uncultured Desulfobacteraceae bacterium; assembly: GCA_964401325.1. Classification (GTDB taxonomy): domain Bacteria; phylum Desulfobacterota; class DSM-4660; order Desulfatiglandales; family HGW-15; genus CAYNYM01. The sequence goes on from CAYNYM010000017.1 coordinate 321, forward strand.
AGGTATGCCCCTGGACGGGCAGGGACCGATTGATGCCGATGAACATAGAAGAATTGAGGTGGTCGCTCCCGGCGTTATCGCTCGCCAACCGGTCGGTGAGCCCATGTTTACGGGTATCAAGGCCATTGATGCCATGACGCCGGTCGGCAGAGGGCAACGGGAGCTGATCATCGGTGATAGGCAAATCGGAAAAACCGCTATTGGCGTGGATGCCATCATCAACCAGAAAAATACGGACGTCTATTGCATCTATGTGGCCGTGGGTCAGAAAAAATCGACCGTAGCCCAGGTGGTCGATGTCCTGCGGAAACACGGGGCCATGGAGTACACAACCGTTGTTGCCGCGTGTGCCAGTGATCCGGCCACTCAGCAGTATATTGCGCCCTATGCCGGATGTTCCATCGGTGAATATTACCGCGACAAGGGTCAGCATGCCCTTATTATCTATGACGACCTTTCAAAACAGGCGGTGGCCTACAGGCAGGTTTCGCTCTTGCTCAGGCGTCCCCCCGGACGGGAGGCTTTCCCTGGCGACATCTTCTACAACCACTCGAGGCTCCTGGAGCGAGCCGCCAAATTAAACGACGAACTGGGGGCCGGCTCCCTTACCGCACTCCCCATTATCGAGACCCAGGCGGGTGACGTATCTGCCTTTATCCCGACAAACGTGATCTCCATTACTGACGGTCAGGTTTACCTGGAACCCGGTCTTTTCTTTTCGGGCATCAGGCCGGCGATCAATGTCGGTCTTTCAGTATCGCGAGTCGGAGGGGCCGCCCAGACCAAGGCCATGAAAAAGGTGGCGGGAAGTCTGCGATTGGACATGGCCCAATTTCGTGAACTGGAGGCATTTGCCCAGTTTGGAAGCGATCTGGACAAGGCCACCCTGCGCCAGCTTGAAAGAGGGCGAAGGCTGGTTGAAGTACTCAAGCAGCCACAGTACCAGCCCATGGCGACGGAAAGGGAAATTATGATCCTGTTTGCGGGGGCCAACGGGTACCTGGACCAATGGCCGGCCGAGTCGGTGAGTGATTATGAGAAACAAATGCTTGAGTTCATGGACGGCAAGTATCCCGATCTTCTCAATGCGATCAAGGAGACGAACGATATAAGTGATGAACTCAATGAAAAGCTGAAAAAGGCGTTCGATGAATTCAAGGGCCTTTTTCAGGCTGTATCCTAAACAAGACAAAAGAGCGGATAAATGGCGACGTTAAGAGATATAAAGAACAAGATAGGCGCCGTGAAGAAGACAATGCAGATTACCAGGGCCATGAACATGGTTGCGGCATCGAAACTGCGCAATGTTCAGGGGAGGATGGAGAGTTTTGATCCTTATGCCCGAAAGTTTGCGGAGGTCTTGGGTAATCTGGCAAGCCGAATTGATTCGGGCATTCATCCACTGCTTGGCGCAAAGGAGAATGTTTCAAAGGTTGAACTGCTTCATTTTAGCGCCGACAGGGGCCTTTGTGGGAGTTTCAATATGAATTCCCTTGCAACGGCGGAAAAGTGGCTCAAGGAACAGAAGGCAAAAAATCTGGATTGCAGCCTGACCCTGGTGGGAAAGAAAGGGCGAGACTATTTCAGAAGAAGAGGGTACAAGGTCAACGCCAGTCACGTCAATGTCTACAGCTCCTTAAATATGGTTTTTGTTGCTGAGATGACCAAGAATCTGATCGATCGATTTATGTCGGATGAGATTCATGAGGTCTATATGATCTATTCCCGGTTTCTCGGTATGGGAAGACAGGAGCCTACCGTATTCAAGCTGTTACCCATTGAACCGCCAAAAACCGAGGTAGGCATTGAGGAAATGGCCGAATACCTCTGTGAGCCCAGCGCAGAGGAGCTCCTTGTTGAATTGCTTCCCAATCATCTCAATGTGCAGATCTACAATGCCTTTTTGCAGAATGAAACGAGCGAGCATTCAGCACGGATGGCGGCCATGGACAATGCCACAAAGAACTGCTCTGAAATGATCGAGAATTTGACCCTGATATACAATAAGGCTCGTCAGGCGAGCATTACCGCAGAATTGATGGATATTGTGGGCGGTGCGGAAGCGTTGCGCTAGGGGTCGATGTACAGGATATCAACAAAGAAATCACGACGTGAACGGTATGAGAAATCAGGAGATATAAGGAGGTCTTGGTTTAATGATGAATGACGGCAAGGTAATTCAGGTAATGGGTCCTGTGGTCGACGTTGAATTCCCGGAAGGAGAATTGCCGGCGATATTCACTGCATTGCATATTACAAATCCGACTATCGACGATATGGAAGACAACCTCGTGGTGGAGGTGGCACAACACCTGGGAGACAATATCGTTCGGTGTATCGCCATGGATGCCACTGACGGACTGGTTCGCGGAATGAAGGCCAAGAATACGGGTAATCCCATCATGATGCCGGCCGGCGCACCCACCCTGGGCCGTGTCTTGAACGTGGTAGGCAGACCCGTCGACGGCCTGGGGCCTGTGGAGACCACAGAATATTTGCCTATTCACCGACATGCGCCAGCATTCGTGGATCAGGATACCTCGGTCAAGGTCCTTGAGACAGGGGTCAAGGTCATCGACCTTTTGGTGCCTTTTCCCCGCGGTGGAAAAATGGGCATGTTCGGTGGGGCCGGTGTCGGGAAGACCGTGGTCATGATGGAAATGATCCACAATATCGCCATGGAACACGGTGGCATCAGCGTTTTCGCCGGTGTGGGGGAGCGGACGAGAGAGGGAAACGACCTCTATCTCGAAATGAAGGAATCCGGTGTTCTCAACAAGGCCGCACTGATATACGGACAGATGACCGAACCCCCCGGTGCGAGGGCTCGAGTCGCCCTCTCCGCTTTGACCGCGGCAGAGTACTATCGGGATGAACAGGGGCAGGACGTTTTGCTCTTTATCGATAACATCTTTCGATTCACTCAGGCCGGTTCGGAGGTATCGGCATTGCTCGGTCGTATTCCCTCAGCCGTAGGCTATCAGCCCACATTGGGCACCGACCTTGGAGAGCTTCAGGAAAGGATTACCTCGACAACGAAAGGGTCTATCACATCAGTGCAATGCGTGTATGTGCCAGCAGACGACCTGACAGACCCGGCGCCCGCGACAACCTTTGCCCACCTTGACGGGACCGTGGTGCTCTCACGACCCATTGCCGAGCTGGGGATTTATCCCGCGGTGGATCCTCTGGACTCCACTTCGAGGATTCTTGACCCCAATGTCCTTGGTGAGGATCACTATATGGTGGCCAGGGAGACTCAACAGATTCTCCAGAAATACAAGGATCTCCAGGATATTATTGCTATCCTCGGAATGGATGAGCTTTCCGATGAGGACAAGCTGACCGTGGCCAGGGCGAGAAGAATCCAGAGGTTCCTTTCCCAGCCCTTCCACGTGGCGGAGACCTTCACCGGGAAGCCGGGTAAATACGTTTCCGTGGCGGAGACCATTAGGGGTTTCAAGGAAATTATTGAAGGAAAACACGACGAATTGCCTGAGGCGGCCTTTTACATGGTAGGTGGCATTGATGAGGTCTTGGAAAGGGCCGAAGAAATGGCTGCCGGCTGATGTGAGGTTAAATATTTATGGATAAATTGTACTTGGAAGTGGTGACCCCAGACAGGGTCGTAGTGAGCCAGGAGGTCGCAACGGTTGTTGCACCCGGAAGTGATGGAGAATTCGGCGTGCTGCCCGGTCACGTGCTCTTTCTTTCTGGAATTCTGCCGGGAGAACTGCGTTACGTGGCAGGGAATGAAACCATTCCGCTGGCCGTGACACAGGGTTTTGCGGAGGTTTCCAATGATAGAGTGTCCATCCTGGTTAATGCTGCAGAGAAGGCCGGCGAAATTGATGTCGACCGGGCCAAGAGCGCCATGGATCGAGCCACGAAAAGGATGAAAGAAGGCAAATCCAACGAGGATATCGATTACTTGAGGGCAGAGACCGCATTGCAAAGGGCCCTTGTGCGACTCAAGGTGGCTCAGAAAAGCATATAATATTTTAAAATAAATTAGTTTTCCTTAAAAAGGGTGAGCTTAAGGCTTGCCTTTTTTATTGACCTTTGTTGCCCCTGACGCTAAAATGCGGCTTGAGTTGATTCTATTGCGTAAAAAATTTAAAAAAAACAATTCCTTACAGACTAAAGGAGTGTTATGGAAATCGGGGAAGAAATCGATCAGTTTGAACTACTCGAAAAGAAAATAGATGCACTTATTTCGCTCGTTGCCTCGCTTACCCGAGAAAGAGACTCGATGGCGGAGAAAGTTCAAATACTGGAAGGCAAAACGTCTGATTTGGCGAGTGAAGTGGAAGGTTTAAAAACGGCAAAAGACAATGCGAGACAGAGAATTGTGTCCTTGCTTGAAAAAATCGAACAATTAAACATTTGAGCAGCCGTTTATTCAATGCCTAACTTTTTAGATCCCTTTGGGAAAAACCCATGCCGGTTGCGATAGGGAGAGACGATCTGATGGAGCCTGTAAGGATCAGGATCCGTGATCACGAGTATATCGTGAGGGGAGGGGAAAAAGACGGGGATGCCCATCGCATAGCTGAATATGTTAATAACAAGATGGAAGAGATCCAGGAAAGTGACAAGGGCCTTTCAGAGAAAAAAACCGCTATTTTGGCTGCGCTTAATATCGCAAGCGAGTATTTCCAGCTATTAAGAGAGAGGGAGGAATTGCTGGCCAAGATTCGGCGGCGAACAGAGTCGCTTATCGGAAATATTGATTCGATAATGGGGTAATCCTTGTCGAGCTCATGAATACAATATTCCAGGGGATTCACTCTCTGTGGACGGAATGCCTCCGGATGAAACGGCAATGGATGAAGAGATGGTAACGGAGGAAGTAAAGAGGTCGAAGATCACTGAGGTGAAAGAGACATAATATGGCTTGCAAGAATTTTGTGATGGTTTCATTTTTTTCCGTGAAATCTAACGTGGTGAGTCGTTTGGTTGTAAACTAAGGCCATATCTTTCCGTCAAATCTTGGTTTATCCCGCCGCTGGTGGTGTGCCGGATAGATCCATCTTAAGCTTCTCGCCCTGATTATCCATCTCTTTGAATCGTTTTTTATCTAATTTATTTCAATACCTTCAATACCTTTAATGGCAGACATGAAGACGCCTGAGGTTATATCCCAGGCAGGCGTTTTCCGTGCCATAGACATATAAAGGATGGCATATTATGACAATAGCGCAATTGATTGGTTCCGCGGTGGCCGGGATCATTCTGGGGCTCATGCTTGGATTTTGGGTCCGAAAAAGAATTGTAGAAAGTCATTTTGACTCTATTCAAGAATATTCGAACAAAATAATCAACGAAGCGCACAAACAGGCCAAGACAATTAAAAAAGAGGCCATGATCAAGGCCAAAGACACCTTCTATCAGATGAAGGTGGATTTTGAGAAGGAGACCAAGGAGAAAACGGAAAAAATCCAGTCCCAGGAAAAAAGGGTCTTTAATAAAGAGGAAAGTTTAGACAAGAAAATCGAGCAGTATGAACAAAAGGAACGAAGACTGGGTAATCGCGAGCGGGATATCGAAAAGAAAGAGACGGCTGTAAGGGACAAAACGGCCGAGTTTGATGGTTTGATCGCCGAGAAGCGTCAGGAACTGGAAAGGATTGCCGGAATTTCCAGTAAGGAGGCCAAGATGCTCCTGATGGAATCCATGGAATCCGAGGCCAAGCACGAGGGCGCCAAACTCTTTCGCAGGATCGAGACTGAGGCGCGAGAGGATGCCAATCGAAAAGCCCGGGAAATCTTGGCCTTGGCGGTAAAAAGATATGCCGGAGACTATGTGACCGAACGCACCGTCTCTGTGGTTAATTTGCCGAACGAAGAGATGAAGGGGCGGATCATAGGTCGTGAGGGGCGGAACATACGCGCCATTGAGGCGGCTACGGGCATTGATGTCATCATCGATGACACCCCTGAGGCTGTGATCCTGTCCGGTTTTAACCCCGTGCGGCGTGAGGTGGCCAAGATCTCCCTCGAAAGGCTGATAGATGACGGGAGAATTCACCCCGCTCGCATTGAGGAGGTGGTTGAAAAGGTCAACAAGGAGATCGAAGAGAGCATCAAAGAGGCTGGAGAGCAGGCGACCTTTGATGTCGGGGTCCACGGCATTGATCCGGAACTCGTTAAACTCATCGGTCGTCTGAAGTACCGATCCAGTTACGCCCAAAACGTGCTCCAACATTCCAAAGAGGTGAGCTTTCTGTGTGGGGTGATGGCTTCTGAACTTGGTCTTAATGTCAAACAGGCCAAAAGAGCAGGGCTCTTGCATGACATCGGAAAGGCTGTGGATCATGAGGTCGAGGGCCCCCACGCTATTATTGGAGCTGATTTGGCCAAGAAATACGGGGAGGCAGATCAAGTGGTCCATGCGCTGGCGGCACATCATGAGGAGGTCGATCCTGAAACCGCGCTTGCCGTGCTGGTTCAGGCATCGGATACCCTATCGGGGGCCAGACCGGGTGCCCGTCAGGAGATGCTTGAGTCCTATGTCAAGCGGCTGGAAGACCTCGAAAGAATTGCCAAATCCTTTGAAGGCGTCACAAAGTCCTACGCCATTCAGGCCGGTAGAGAAATCAGGATCATGGTGGAAGGTAAGATCATCGCCGACGACAAGTCTTTTGTTCTTTGCAAGGATATTGCAACGAAAATCGAAAAAGAATTGTCGTATCCGGGGCAGATAAAGGTTACGGTAATCAGGGAGACAAGGGCTGTAGAGTATGCCAAGTAGCACGGCGGGGGGGCGGAAAATCGCCATCCTGGCATGGGAAACCTGTTCATTTAAGAATCAGCAAAGGCATGACCAACCAGGGGGATGATGATAAGAAGAGCAACGCCCGGTGTCTGTTATTCCTTTTAATGGGAAAAAAGTCGAGGACCTGCGTCGATGAACAGGACCCTGTTTGACAAGAAAGGCAATGCTGTAGCCTATATCACACCTGACTACCACGAGACCATCTATCTTTGGGAAGGGGAGCCTGTCGCCTATTTGTTTGAGGAGTATCATATCTATGGGATAAACGGCCGTCATCTGGCATGGTTTATCAATGATATTGTTTATAATACCTACGGCGAGAGATTGGGCTTTACATTCGAAACCTGTCCCGTTTCCCCAGGTGAGGAGCTTCCGAAAGGAAAGAAATATCCGGTGGCTGAAATCAGGCCAAGGTGGCGTATGCCGCCGTTACCTGAGCTGACTTTCAATATCGGCCGGGAAGATCTGGTTCAGTTCCTGAGGAGGGGAGAGGTCCCCCGATTCGAAACAAGTTCGCCTGCCGCACTTATGACGGATCCTCTGCTCTAATGTTCCGGTCCCCAAGTAGCCTGTCTTTTTTCTTTTTCAGGTCCCTTAATCCACCATCATGAGAGGTTGGCGATTCATGCCCCAAGAGCGAGAGACTATTTATTTGGTTGATGGGAGTTCCTATATCCATCGGGCCTATCATGCAATACGGAACCTTTCCAACTCGAAGGGCCTACCGACCAACGCCGTCTTAGGCTTTGCCAAAATGACGTTGAAACTCATGGAAGAGAAAAACCCCGGATACATGGTGATTGCCTTCGATGCCAAAGGCCCCACCTTCAGGCACGACCTCTATAAGGCCTACAAAGCTAACAGACCCCCGATGCCCGGAGATCTTCAGGTCCAGATACCCTACATTCGGGCCTTTGTGAAGGCAATGAATGTGGCCATGATTGAAAAGGAGGGATACGAGGCGGATGATGTCATCGGTACCCTGGCAAGACTGGGAGAGGAAAAGAATTTTCGGATCGTAATCATCACAGGGGACAAGGACTTCAGGCAGTTGATATCTCCAAGAATCTCTCTCTGGGACACCATGAAGGATAAAATTACGGACCTTGATCGGTTCCACGAAGAATATGGCCTGGAACCGCACCAGATTATCGATATCATGGGCCTGTCCGGTGATGCTTCAGATAACATTCCGGGTGTACCCGGGGTGGGAGAAATAACCGCATTGAAACTTATCCGGCAATTCGAGACCCTTGAAAACGTCTTCGATCACGTTGATGAGGTCAAAGGGAAGAAACTCCTGGAAAACCTGGGCAAGTCAAGGGAAAAGGCCGTTTTGAGCAAAAAACTGGTTACCATAGATCTGCATGTCCCTCTCAAGGAAGAAATCGATGATTTCAAGACGGGTGAGCCTGACGCCGATGCCCTGAGTAAGATGTTCCATGAGCTTGAATTCAGAGGACTTTGGGATAAATTTGCCCCTCGAAAGGAGACCGTTGACAAGGCCTATCACCTCTGTCTTTCAACCGAGGAACTCCTCGCCGTGATAGAGGAAATCAAAAAGAGAAAATTGGTCAGCCTCGATACGGAGACCACAAGCGATGATCCCCTGAAGGCGGAACTGGTGGGAATATCCTTCAGCCTTGAAGATGACAAGGCCTATTATTTGCCCCTGGCACACCGTTATCTTGGGGTTCCGAATCAACTGAGCCTCGCGGATGCCCTGGGAGCGCTAAAACCTGTTTTGGAAGACGAGGCAATCAAAAAGATCGGACAAAATATCAAGTATGACGCCTTGGTATTGAGAACCCATGGTGTGGTGCTCAAAGGGATGCATTTTGATACTATGATTGCGTCTTATGTGATCAATCCCGGGTTGAGACAGCATAATCTGGACTACTTGGCTCAGCATTATCTCAATCACAAAATGATTACCTTCAGAGAGGTCATGGGCAAAGGCCGATCCGATTTTTCAGAAGTCGATGTGGAAAGGGCCATGGAATATTCCTGTGAGGATGCGGACGTGACCCTTCAACTCATGCACCTCCTTGAAAGCCAACTCAAAGCCGACAGGAATGAGACGCTTTTTTACAACCTTGAGATGAAGCTGATCCCCGTCCTCCTTGAAATGGAGTATAGCGGAATAAAGATCGACACTGCTTTTTTCAAGGACATGTCACAGCGTTTTCATCGTCAGCTCAGGGTGATTGAAAAAGAGGTCTACGAAGAGGCCGGGATGGAGTTCAATATCAATTCTCCACAGCAGTTGGGCTATGTGCTTTTCGAAAAACTCCAACTCCCCGTTTTGAAGAAAACGACCAAGACAAAGAGCTATTCGACGGATGTGAAAGTATTGACGAAGCTGTCTGCTCTGCCTTACCGGATTCCAAAGCTCCTCCTGCGCTACAGGACCCTTTCTAAATTGAAATCCACCTATCTTGATGCCCTTGTAAAGCGGGTGGATCCATCCACTGGAAGGATACATACTTCGTATAATCAGACCGTCGCAGCCACGGGTCGGCTGAGCAGCAGTCAACCAAATCTGCAGAACATTCCCATAAGGGGCGAAGAGGGCAGGGAAATTCGAAAAGGTTTTGTGGCTGAAGAGGGTCACGTTCTCCTGTCCTCCGACTACAGCCAGGTGGAACTCAGGATTTTTGCCCATTATTCGGGAGACCCTGCGTTCATGGAGGCCTTTAGAAACGGCGAGGACATCCACGCGAATCGCCAAGGCTATTAATTTCGGTATTATCTACGGGATGGGATCACGAAACTTGGGGGAGGAACTGGGTATTGAACCGAAAACGGCAAAAGATTATATTGATACCTACTATGACAGGTACAAAGGTGTGGCCGAGTATCGGGAGCAGACCGTTGCGTCGGCCAGGGAAAAAGGCTATGTAACCACCCTTTTTAACCGCCGGAGGTACCTGCCGGACATCGATCACAAGAATCGGATCATCCGTTCGGAGGCCGAACGGATGGCCGTCAATACGCCGATTCAGGGGACGGCGGCGGACCTGATCAAGATGGCCATGATCCAGATTCATGACAGATTGAAGAGGGCGTCTTTACGGACCAAAATGCTGCTTCAGGTCCATGACGAACTGGTCTTCGAGGTCCCGGAAGGTGAGATCCGCGATGTCCAGGTGCTGGTCAGGGAGGAAATGGAAGGCGTTTATCGGCTTGATGTTCCTCTTAAGGCCGATATCAAGATCGGCGGAAACTGGGATGAAGCGCATTGAAGCCTGAGCGAACCCGATCCATGACAGAAAGGGAAAATCCATGGCTTACGTATTCGGCCCCGTTCCCTCGAGACGCCTGGGGCTCTCCTTGGGAATAGACTTGGTCGCTCTGAAGACCTGCAGCTATGACTGCCTGTATTGCCAGGTCGGGCGGACGACCCGCAAAATTCTCGAACCCGGCCCCCTTGTTCCGTTCGAAGAGGCCCGAAAGGAACTGGGGGAAACCCTGGAAGGCATCACGCCCGACATCATTACCTTTTCGGGATCAGGTGAACCCACGCTGAATTCCGAGATCCATCTGGTCATTGATTTTATCAAGAGCCTTACCGAAACGAAGATTGCCGTTCTGACCAACGGATCCCTTCTGTGGAGAGAAGAGGTCAGGAGACGGATACTCAAGGCAGATATTATCATGCCGACCCTTTCTTCGGTTTTTGAAGGCACCTTCAACGCTATCCACAGGCCTCATTCGGATCTTCGCCTGTGCAATATTATAGAGGGCCTGCGGCTCTTGAGAGAAGAATATGACGGAAATTTGCATTTAGAGGTTGTGCTCTTGAAGGGCCTGAATGACAGTGAGCAGGAGATCGAGGGGCTAAGAGAAGTCCTTGATCAAATCAACCCGGATAAAGTTCAATTAAATACTGTGGTTCGTCCTCCGGCCGATTCACGTGCATTATCACTTGACAGGCAGAGGCTGGAAGAGATAGAGACCTTTCTAGGTGAAAAGGCGGAGATCATTGCCGATATCTCTCCCGGGCGCAAGCAGCAGGCCTGTGGTTCGATAACGAACAGGGTCGTTGAGATGGCGAAAAGGAGGCCCGTCCGAGAGATGGATGTGGCAAGCGTGCTGAATATCCCTGCAAACGAAGCCGGCCGGGTCTTGAAGGGCCTGGCGGTCAAAGGGGTTTTGCGTCGGGAGACGCACGGGCAGGAAGTCTTCTATGTCAGCATCGGACATGGTCCATGAGAAAATCGGCGTTTTTTTTAACGCGGACCTTCATTCAGCCTGGGTATTTTTCAATAAAGTTTTTTTGTCCCGGGGGTGTGGGTTTTTAAAAACTGTCTCAAAGCATCCTCGACATGATCTTCCGGTGATGTTGCCTCTTCTTCGCAAGACGGCGTGCACGGGCAGGTTTTTTTATACGACTTCATGGCGGAGGGGAATGGCCTTATCTCCAAGTTTTAACATGGTTGATTTCTAAACCCTTGAGTTGACAAAATGGATAAAATAAGAGAAGTTGCGACCATGGTCAAAAAGTTGAAGCAGAATAGTGAAGAAGGATATTATGCAGGGATCGATGCCGGCTCAGTCAGCCTGAATTGTGTGGTCATCAACCAGGATCGTAAAATTCTTTTTGAAGCGCCCTACCAGAGGCATTTAGGGAAAGTCGAAGAAAAAATTCAAACGCTTCTCCATGACCTTTATCGGCAGTTTGGCAGAGAAAATATAAAGGCGGTTGCCTTTACAGGAAATCACGGGCAAAAAATCTGCGATAAACTGGGGGGAGTATACGAATTCGAGACGATTGCTCAGGTCCTGGGTTCACTCTATACCCATCCTGACGCAAAGACGATCATCAGTATGGGCGGTCAGGACACGGCCCTTTTCCAGGTCCAGCATGATGGTGCGGATTGGGAACTCGAATACTTTAATACGAACGGCCCGTGTGCTTCCGGGACGGGATCCTTTATCGATCAACAGGCTCAACGACTGGCAACCTCCATCTATGACAAGGAGATCCGTATTTCACAGAACCAGATCGATCGTGTGCTGGCCGATTTCATCAAGCTCGGTCTTCAGAGTGAGAAGCCGGCCAATGTGGCTTGCAGGTGCACGGTTTTTACCAAATCCGATATGATCCATCTTCAAAACAAGGGTGAGAGACTTGAGGATATCATCTATGGTCTCCATGTGGGGAATGCCAGAAATTACATGAGTACTATTGTGTCGAATCGGGTGCTGGCGGATCCCATCCTCTTTGTCGGCGGTCTTTCCATCAACGAACTTCAGGTACGGGCCTTCAAGGCCTATTTCCCCAATCTTATTGTGCCGAAGCTGAATACCTCCGTGGGCGCTTTGGGCGTTGCACTGTACGCCCTCGAATCGGGGTTGGAAAATTTTGTGGATCCGGAACGGGCCCTGCCTGAGATAGGAGATGACCCGGCGGGTCTGTCCTATGCCCCGAAACTGGAACTCAAAGCGACCGTCTTTTCGACGGACAATGAGGTTGAGAAAAGGTGCCAGGCCCGAAAGACGCCCGTATACGTGGGAATCGATATCGGCTCCACAACGACCAAGTACGCCGTGATCAGCCAAGAGCGTGAGATTATCCATAAGAGCTACGTGCATACCCAGGGAAAACCGATTGAAGTCACACAAAGGCTTCTGAGGACCATTCGGGACGAAATCGGTGACAAGATTGAAATCCGGGGCATGGCGACCACCGGTTCCGGAAGGAATGTCGTGGGTGATTTTCTCAATGCCGATCTCATTCTTGATGAGATCACGGCGCATGCCCGGGGTGCAGTGGAAATCGATCCCTCCGTAGACACCATCTTTGAAATCGGGGGGCAGGATTCAAAGTATATCTTTATCGCCAATACCTATCCCCTCGATTTTGATATGAACAAGGTGTGTGCGGCGGGTACGGGAAGCTTCCTCCATGAACTCGCCAATAAGTACGGCATTAATATCGTGAATGAATTCCAGAAAATCGCCCTGTCTTCGGATCACCCTATCAATCTGGCCGAAAGGTGCACCGTGTTCATGGAATCCGATCTGGTTTCCTATCATCAGAAAGGGGTCCCCGAAAAGGACCTCATCGCAGGACTCTGCTACGCCATTGTCCACAACTATCTCAATCGGGTGGTGGGAAAGAGAAAGATCGGTCGGAACGTCATGTTTCTGGGAGGGCCGTCTCTAAACAAGGGCGTGGTGGCGGCCTTTGAAAATGTCTTGGGGCGGGGGCTGGTGGTCCCCAAGCACAGAGAAGTGCTTGGGGCATTCGGCGCCGCGATCAGTGTTCAGGAAATGATGGCCATGGAGCCTGATGCGAGGCGATCTTTCCGGGGCCTGGAAAGCGCCATTGAAGATCGCATGAGCTATACGGAGAAGGTCTGCACTGCAGATCCGAACTGCCACAACCGATGCAAACTCAAAATCTACGATTTTGACGGACGCAGGAGCGTCTGGGGAGGAGAATGCGGGCGATACGAACTGATCCGGACCAAGGGACGGAAGGAAGAGAATTTGTTCAAGCTGAGAGAGTCCTTGTGGCAGAATTATATGCTGGGACTCTGCGAAGAAATAAGGCAAGAACCGCTCATGGAATTGGACGGACGGCCGACCGTGGGCATGCAGAGGGCCCTCTATTTTCTTCAGACAGGTATTCTGTGGGCACATTTTTTTGACCGCCTGGGGTTCAGACTCGTTGTGACACCACCCACCAATATGCAAATTTCCAGTGCAGGCATCGAGTCCATGACCGCCGAAACCTGCTATCCTGTAAAGGTTTCTCACGGGCATGTCAAAGAACTTGTCGGAAAAACCCGGTACCTCTTTTTGCCCGCCATTGTGGATATGCCCACACCGGAGGCATCGGAGAAGGGTTATTATTGTCCTCTCGTGCAGTCCAACCCGTATATGGTGAGAGTGGCCCTCGGTCTCGATAGAAAGAATGTCTTAAACCCCGTGCTTCACCTGAAGCATGATAGCGGCACCCTCTCGCTTGAATTGAGCCGTCAACTTTCCCAAAAACTGGGAAGAACGCGGAAGGAAATCAAAGGAGCTCTGGATTATGCGGTAGAAAGACAACTGAGCTTTGAGAAAGAATTGCACCAAAGGGGCAGAGAAATCCTTGATGCCCAAAATCCTGAAGAGCCCATGGTCATCGTGACCGGGCGACCCTACAATCTCTATGACGAGAAGTTGAATCTGAGACTGGGCCAGAACCTGAGCAAGATCGGCATAAGCGCCATGCCCATGGATTTCGTGGATGTATCTCATGTGGATCTCTCCGATTTCCCCTCCATGTATTGGGGGCTGGGGGCCCAAGTACTGAGGACTGCCAAAATGATTGAGCGTCACCCCAATACCTTCGGCCTGCATCTTACCAACTTCAGCTGCGGCGCTGACTCCTTTATCGAGCATTTCTATAAGTATATCATGGGCGATAAGCCTTATCTAATTCTTGAATTGGATGAACACAGCGCGGTTGCCGGGGTGATGACAAGAATCGAGGCCTACAGAAATGTGATCGAGAACAGCATGCGTAAGATGAAACCTGACTTGTATGAGCGGCTGAAAATGTCGAATTGAGGATGACATGGGAGTAGAAAACAGATCAATATTTCACACTCTTTCCGAGAATGTCGGCCCCTTTGATCTAAAAGGAAAGACCTTTCTAATACCTGAAATGAACAGGATCGGGGCACACCTCCTTTCGGGAACCTTCAGGGGGTTCGGTATCAACGCCCTTGTAATGGATACTTACGGGGGACTTGCCCTGGGTAAAGAATTTACCTCCGGAAAAGAGTGCTTCCCATGCCAGGTTACGACCGGCGATATTTTGCTCTTTATGGAAAAAGAAAAGCAGAGACTTGGGGCGGCTTTCGATCCCGAAGACTATATCTATTTCATGCCCGAGGCCGGAGGCCCCTGCCGCTTCGGCATGTACAATAAGTATCAAAGGATTGTCCTGGATTCCTTTCCTGAGCTCAGAAGACTCAAGATCGGATCCCTCACGAGCGACAATTCTTATGCGCTAGACGGCATGGTCGAAAAGCGCCGGGCGACGAATTTTCGAAAAGCCGCCTACTTTTCGGTGGTTGTGGGAGATGTCCTTGACAGGCTTCTGTGGAAAATCAGGCCCTATGAAAAAGAAAGGGGCAGCGCGGACATCTTTATCGAAAAGGCCATGGAGACCATGGCGAAAGCCTTTGAGAAACATGGCGCCAGAAAGGATTTCGCCGCCATCCTTGAGAGGTTGGATGAAGTCATTGTCGAGGGGCAATCCCTGGTTGACCCGTACATCCCGCAGAAGCCTCTGATCGGTATTGTTGGGGAAATCTACCTGCGAACCCACGTTCATGCGAATCAGGGCGTGATTAGAATGTTGGAAAAATACGGGGCGGAGGTGGTCAATGCCTCCATTGCGGAATGGGTCAACTATACCACCTATGACAAACTGAGAGACGCCAAGATCGAATTCCAATTGAATCTGAAGCAGTTCCGGATCGGCATGGCGATGCGAAATGTCCAGGAGATCTTCAACTACGGTCTTACCCTCTCCTACCAGCAGAACAAGCAACACCAGATTTATAAACACATAAAA
>CAYNYM010000017.1:15688-17308 GCA_964401325.1 uncultured Desulfobacteraceae bacterium
CGATATTACGGAAGATCATCGGGTGGGGCATTTGGAAAGCATTCTGATTGAGGATGATCTCTATGCCTTTGATGTGGGGACGGAAGCTTGCCTAAGCATTCCAGGCATCGTACAATATATGCGAGAGGGTTATAGCGGGGTGGTCAATGTGTATCCTTTCACTTGTATGCCCAGCACCATTACATCGTCTATCGCTAAACCCCTGATGAATCGTCTGAAAGTTCCCTATCTCGATACACCCTATGACGGAACAACACAACCCGGCAGGGAGGCTGCCATTAGGACCTTTATGTATCAGGCAAGGCAGCACTTTCAACGAAACGGGAGAAAAGAGTAGAAAGACCAATGACTACAAAGATGCTAATCAACGCGGTAGAACCCGAGGAGTACCGGATCGCCTTCATTAAAGACGGCCTTTTGGACGGCTATCACATCGAAACCTCTACAGCGGAACAGAAGCGGGGCAACATCTATAAAGCGGTTGTCGAACATATCGAACCCAGGCTTCAGGCCTGTTTTATCAATTTTGGAACGGATAAGAACGGCTTTTTGCCGGGCGATGAAATCCATCCCGAGTACTATCAGACAGCGGAGCCGTTCAAGGACAACCAACATGTACCCCACATCGAAAAAATTCTTCGAAAGGACCAGGAACTCCTGGTACAGGTTACCAAGGAGATGCCGGGTCACAAGGGGGCGCATTTGACCACCTATCTGTCTTTGGCCGGGCGTTATCTCGTCCTTACGCCCGGACGGACGGTTAATGGTGTATCCCGAAAAATCGAGGATGAAGGGGAGCGACAGCGGCTCAAAGCCATTATGGAACAGATGAAACTGCCTGAAGAGATCGGGTTTATCGTAAGAACCATGGCGGTCGGCCAAAGCAAAAGAGAGATTTCAAAAGATCTGAATCGTCTACTGAGGATCTGGAAGAATATGAAGGGTAGGGTTCAAAAGGCCCCCTCCCTTTCCCTGATCTACAAGGAGCAGGACCTGTATCTTAGAACCCTGAGGGATTACTATACCAGCGATGTTTCCGAAGTTCTTGTTGACGATAAAGAAACATTTACCAAAATAAGAGAATATATGCGTATCGTCTCGCCCCGGGATCAACGGAAGGTAAAACATTACAAAGACAAGGTTCCGATTTTCAACAAATACGACATAGAAAAGCAGATCGAAAATATCTATGGCAACAAGGTGCCTCTAAAATCCGGAGGCTCCATCGTCATAGACACCACAGAGGCGCTTATTGCCATTGACGTAAATTCCGGCCGTGGAATGGCCGGAAAGAATATCGAGAATATGATCTACAAGACGAACCTTGAGGCGGCCAGAGAAATCGCCAGGCAGCTTCGTTTGAGGGACAAGGGGGGATTGGTGGTCATCGACTTTATCGATATGAAGGACAAGAAACACATAAGGGAAGTGGAAAAGGTCCTTCGTGACGAACTGAAAAAAGATCGTGCCAAGACGGATACGGCCCACATCTCCAAATTTGGACTCATGGAAATCTCAAGACAGAGGATCAGGCCTTCCATTGAGTCCAGGAGCTATCAGACCTGCCAGTACTGTCACGGCAGAGGGGTCATCATTTCCGTGGAATCCGCCGCGGTTTCT
>CAYNYM010000018.1:0-17098 GCA_964401325.1 uncultured Desulfobacteraceae bacterium
CAGGTTTTCAGGAATACCCGCGCAGTTGATCACCACAAACGGCTTGTCTTTTCTCTCACTTTGCCTGTGAATAGCCCCTGCCACAAGTTCCTTTCCCGTTCCGCTTTCTCCTGAAATAAAAATGTTGCTCCTGGTCTGGGCCACCCTTTCTATCAGATCATAGATCTTTTTCATCTTGGGGCTTTCACCAATCAGACATCCAAAGTGAAATTGCCCCTTTCTACCCGATTCTTTGTTCTCACTTTCACCGGATCTTTTTGCATTGAGAGCATCCCGGACAATCCTCTTGAATTCTCCGACCTTGAAAGGCTTGGGAATATAGTCGTAGGCGCCTTCACGCATAGCCTCTACGGCCGTCTCTGCAGTGGCAAAGGCCGAAATCAGGACGACCATGGTCTCAGGGCTGGTCTCCTTCGCTCTTTTCAGCACCTCGATGCCGTCGGTATCTTGCATTCTGCTGTCGGTAATGACGCGATCGCACTCTTTACTGCCAAGGATCTCACAGGCCAGTTCCCCGCTCTCCGCCAGGGAAACCTCATACCCTTCCCTTGTCAGCAGGATATCCAGGAATTCCCTCATACTCATTTCATCATCAACGACCAGAATATTCCTTTTCCCGGTTCCAGACAATTCGACCCCCGCATATGGTGATAGCATTCCTTCCCTTCAACGCCTTACCGATAAAGGGCGAATTCTTGCTCTTGGATTGAATCTCCTCTGCTTTTAAAACATATTCACATTCCGTGTCAATGATCGCAAGATCAGCCACTCCCCCTTCTTCCAGCACACCGGCTTGGAGGCCGAGAATCCCGGCAGGATTACAAGAAAGTTTTCCGATAGCCCTGGGTAATGTCAAAATTCCGTCTCTTACCAAGGCCATTGTCAACGGTATGGCGGTCTCAAGGCCTATTATGCCGAAAGCCGCCCTTTCAAATTCCAAGTCCTTCTCCAGTGTACTGTGCGGGGCATGATCCGTTGCGATCACATCAATGACACCCTCTGAGATTCCTTCCCTTATGGCTTGCACATCCTCTGGCCTTCTTAGGGGAGGATTCATTTTTGCGTTTGTATCGTACCCCTCAACCGCCCTATGATCCAGGGTGAAATAGTGGGGCGCCGTCTCCGCGGTCACGGCTATTCCCATCTCTTTTGCCCGCCTTATCAATTCAACCGATCCCTCGGTGCTCACGTGAGCGATATGCACGGGACAACCGGTCAGTTTTGAGAGTAAAATTTCCCTTTGCACAACAATTTCTTCGCTCGCAGCAGGGATACCTCGAAGCCCTATTTTTGTTGAGATAGCCCCCTCATGCATGACTCCCCCGGCCGACAGATCCAAATCTTCACAGTGAGAAATCACCGTGAGAGAATGATATTTGGCGTATTCCATGGCACGCCGCATAAGCTCGCTGTTTCTCACCGGGACCCCGTCGTCGGAAACACCGACGGCCCCAGCCTTTCGAAGCTCACCAAAATTTGTCAGCCTCTCTCCCTTTTGCCCGTGGCTTATGGCCGCAATCGGATAGACACGGATAAGATGTGCCTTACGAGCCTGCAGTAAGATAAATTCAGTGATCGCCCTGACATCATTTACCGGATCGGTGTTGGGCATACAGGCGATACTGGTGAATCCTCCTGCCGCACCGGCCATGGCACCGGTTGCCACTGTCTCTTTGTATTCATACCCCGGCTCTCTCAAGTGGACGTGCATATCGACCAATCCAGGAACCACTATTTTTCCTCTAGCGTCGATTATCTCAATGCCATCCTTTTCCTTTACCTCTCCGGGGGGCAGTATACCGCCGATTCTTTCTCCTTCAATCAGGATATCTCGCCTTTCGGTTCTCTCCCTCACCGGATCGACCAAAATTCCCCCTCTAATCAACGTCGTCACTTCTCGATCCTCCCAATAGAAGATAGAGCAGGGCCATTCGAACGGCAACACCATTGGATACCTGATCAAGAATAAACGAGCCCGGACCATCGGCCACCACCGGGGTTATCTCAACACCACGGTTCATCGGTCCAGGCTGCATGACCATGACATCTTCCCTTGGCATTTTTAACACCTCCTTGTTCAAACCGAAAAAGGTAGCATATTCCCTCAAGCCTTGAACCAATCTCTTGCCCTGTCTTTCGAGTTGGATACGAATCACCATGATAATTTTCTTAATATCCCGTTCCGAGATCTCTTTCATGGACACGGCCGTGTCCAATGCAAGCTCCACCTCTTCAATTGTGGGTTGATCCATTCCTAATATGTCTTTATGGTCAAACTTTGCCACCCTGGTCTCCAGATAAAAAAAACTCCTTGCCGAAAAACCGACAAGGAGGTGATTGTCACCGATCTGGGACACGCAGCCTATCATGATCTTGTGCGTCTTTTATTCTATCCTTTAAAATTCGATATCATCAGATGCTAATTACCGGGTAAAACTGTATTATTCCTCGAAAACCCCTCTACTCAGTTTTGTCCGCTTTCTCTGAATTGTCTTTTTCTTCTTTTGCAACCTTGTTTTCTTTTTTCACTGTTTGTTTTTTTGACTCGTCCGCGGCCGAAACCTTCTCTTTCTTTTTTTTCTTCTTTTTCCCGGTTTCGGACTGCAACAATTGAACCACAGATATAGGTGCCGCGTCACCCTTTCTAATGCCCTTTTTAATAATCCTCAGGTACCCGCCTTGCCTTTCCATGTACCGGTCTTTCAATTCTCCGAAAAGCTTGTGCGTTGTCCCCTTGTCCTTCATGAATCCAAGTGCCTGCCGTCTGGCATGAAGGTCTCCTCTTTTCGCCAATGTTATCAACTTTTCAGCTATGGGTCGAATCTCTTTGGCCTTTGCATCAGTAGTCACAAGTTGCTCATGTTTAAAAAGCGACGTGACCATATTTCTGAACATAGCCCTTCTATGACTAGATGTTCGCCCGAGTTTTTTACCGGCTTTTCGATGTCTCATTCTTCCAAATCCCCTTCCGCTAACTCATCACTCTCATCAACCTGCTTGCCACCAGGAGGAAAATTATCGAGCTTAATTCCCAAGGAAAGTCCCATTTCTTCAAGAATGCTCTTAATTTCGTTGAGAGATTTTCTCCCGAAATTCTTTGTCTTAAGCATCTCAGCTTCAGTTTTCTGAACCAATTCACCGATCAGTTTGATATTTGCATTTTTCAAGCAATTTGCTGACCGCACGGATAATTCGAGTTCTGAAACCGGTCTGAAAAGATTCTTATTGAGTTTTTCTTCTTCCTGTTCCTCTTCCTCGACCACCGGTTCTTCTTCTTCCTCAAAATTGATGAACGGTGCCATCTGTTCTTTCAGAATCTTCGCACCATATGCCACCGCATCCTCAGGCGCAACGCTTCCATCCGTCCAGACTTCCAATGTCAGCTTGTCGTAATCCGTAATTTGCCCGACCCTGGCATTTGTAACAACATAATTCACTTTCTTTATCGGTGAAAAAACCGCATCAATAGGTATCACCCCTATTGATTCATCTACACTGTCAATGGATTCTGCCATCATATATCCTTTTCCCATCTTGACGACCATTTCCATGTTCAGTTTCCCCTCTTTATTCAAAGTAGCGATAGTCTTCTCCGGGCTTAAAATATCAACTAACCCATCGGTTTCAATCTCCGCTGCTTTGACCACTCCTTCACTTTCCCTATGTAGATGAATTACGGCTTCCTCCACATCTACAAGCCGAAGATTTACCTCTTTTAAATTCAAAATAATATTGGTTACATCTTCGACCACGCCGTTCAGCGTCGAAAATTCATGAACAACATTCTCTATTTTCACGGACACAATAGCTGCGCCCTGTAGGGAAGAAAGCAAAATGCGGCGCAGTGAATTTCCAATCGTAATCCCAAAGCCCCTTTCAAGGGGTTCACACATAAATTTTCCGTAGGAATTTCCATGTGTTTCCTCTTCAACTACAATGGTCTTCGGTTTGATTAACTCCCGCCAGTTCTTCGCTTTTAGATCAGCCAACAAAATCCCTCCAATCAAATGATTCATTGGGCAAAATAGCAGGCCCCCAATATTCCAGGGGGCATCCCGTCCGCACATTTTACATTGACGGCATACCTTATCTCGCTACTAACGGGATTCCTAAAACATATAGTGGTTTCCCCATCAAACACCTATTTAGAGTATAGCTCAACTATAAGCTGCTCTTGTATCGGCATTGTGAGATCTTCTCGATTAGGCAGACTCTTAAGAGTACCACGAAATTTATCTTTTTCTATTTCCATCCAATCGGGAATACCTCTTCTGACAACGGTCTCCATAGCTTCAGATATTGCAGCGACTTTTCTGCTACTTTCCTTGATCTCGATGAGATCACCAATCTTCACCTGATAGGATGGAATATTAACCTTCCTATTGTTCACCAAGAATGCGCCATGCCGAATGAGCTGCCTCGCCTGATTCCTCGAAGTAGAAAATCCCATCCTGTACGCAATATTATCAAGTCGGCATTCCAGCAAAAGCAGCAGATTTGTACCCGTTATCCCTTTTCGGTTTTCAGCCCGATAATAATACCTTCTGAACTGTTTCTCAAGGACACCGTAAATCCGCTTGACCTTTTGCTTTTCCCTCAATTGCAGTTGATAATCAGAAAATTTTCCACCGCGTCTTTGACCGTGCTGTCCCGGAGCGTACGCCCTTCGCTCAAAAGCGCATTTATCTCCATAACATCGATCACCCTTAAGAAACAATTTTATATTTTCTCGACGGCACAATCTACATGAAGCACCAGTGTATCTGGCCAAAACAGGCCCTCCTCCTACGTTAATACGTTTTTAATCTCAAGACCCCTGCAAATCGACAATACTGTCAATTCTATATCTTCAATCATTTTTACCGATTGATGATCACCCTCCAGGCCGCCCCTATACACTTAGACCCTGCGTCTCTTTGGAGGTCTGCAACCATTATGCGGTATGGGTGTTACATCCCGAATTATCGTTACGGTAAACTTATCATTTTGCAACGCCCTGATCGCAGCTTCCCTTCCAACGCCCGGCCCCTTCACCCTTACCTCAGCGGTTCTCATGCCGTGATCCATAGCCTGCCTCAGCGCATCTTGCGCGGCTAACTGAGCGGCGAACGGGGTGCTCTTCCTAGAGCCCTTGAAACCCTGCCTTCCAGAACTCGATGTTGCTATCACATTTCCACCGGGGTCTGTAATGGTGATAATGGTGTTATTAAATGTGGATTGGATATGAATAATTCCACTCGGAATATTCTTTCTTTCCTTCTTGGCTCTGCTTCCTTTTCTAACTTTCTTTACCATGACCTATCCTCGGGAAATTATTTCTTTCTCTTGCCCATTACGGCTCTGCGCGGACCCTTCCTCGTCCTTGCATTCGTACTTGTCCTCTGTCCTCTAACAGGCAGTCCTTTCCTATGCCGCAAACCGCGATAGGCCCCCAAGTCCATCAACCGCTTGATATTCATGGAGACTTCACGTCTTAAATCACCTTCAACCCGATATTTTTCGTCAATAATCCTACGGACACTTGTTATCTGCCCTTCCGTAAGATCATCCGACTTCAAATCCCAATCCACACCCGCTTCGCTCAATATCTTCTGTGAACTGGTCCGGCCTATTCCAAAAATATAGGTCAAGGCTATCTCGATTCTTTTTCCTCTCGGTAGATCAACACCTGCTATTCTTGCCAATCTAGACTCCCTTTCTTGAATCGGCGCTTACCCATCCATTCCGTCTATCGGTCTATTATGCGGAACCCCTATCCCTGCCTCTGTTTATGACGTGGATTCTCGCAAATCACTCTTATCACGCCTTTTCTCTTGATAATCTTACACTTATTACAAATTTTTTTGACGGATGCTCTGACTTTCATAACTTTATTATCCTGTCCCCAAGAAAATTATTCTTCTCTGTAAGTAATCCTTCATCTACTCAAGACATATGGAGCCAGTTCGATCGACACCTTATCTCCAGGCAAAATCTTTATAAAATGCATGCGCATTTTTCCGGAAATATGAGCCAACACCCGGTGACCGTTTTGCAACTCAATTGTGAACATAGCATTTGGTAATGTCTCGATGACGGTCCCTTCCACCGAGATGGTTTCCTCTTTTGCCATGATCTCCTTTTTCATCCATATCAAAGCGGCTTTTGTAAATAAGCGCTGATTATCTCGCCTTGCCCAGGCCCTTCCGCATGAATCCTTCATAATGTCTCGTCAGCATGTGGGATTCAATTTGGTTGGATGTATCCATCGCCACGCCCACCACGATCAACAACGCCGTACCACCGAAATAGAAGGGGACATTGAGCTTGTAAATCAATATTTGTGGCAGTATACACACGGCCGATACATAGATGGCGCCGCTAAAGGTGATCCTCGTCAGGACCCTATCGATATACTCTGCTGTATTTTTTCCCGGACGTATTCCAGGGACGAATCCCCCATATTTTTTCATATTATCTGCAACATCAACCGGGTTAAAGTGAACCGCCGTATAAAAATAGCAGAAAAAGATGATAAACATGACGTAGATCAGGATATAAACGATGTGCCCGGGCGATAAAAAATTCACAATCATCTGCAACCAAGGGATCTCTTTTACATTTAAAAAGTTGGCAATAGTTGCTGGAAACATGATAATGGATGAAGCAAATATTGGAGGAATAACACCGGCGGTGTTCACTTTTAAGGGTAGATGCGTACTCTGCCCCCCGTACATTTTCCTTCCAACGACTCTTTTTGCGTACTGTACAGGTATTCGCCTCTGCCCCCTTTCCATAAACACTATAAAGCCAATGACGGCTATCATCATGGCGACAATTAGAGCCATAAAAAAGGGGGTAATTTCTCCTGTATTCATAAGCCTAAACGAATTGACCACGGCCAGGGGAAATCGCGCAACGATACCTGAAAAAATGATCAATGAGATGCCGTTTCCAATACCTCGTTCGGTAATTTGTTCCCCCAGCCACATCAAGAATGCCGTGCCCGCGGTAAGCGTAATCACCGTAAGAATCCGGAATCCCCATCCCCCAACAGGTACGACCATGGCGCCCCCGGGGCTACTCATCCGCTCAAGTCCGATTGCGATACCAAAGCCTTGAATAACGCTCAATACCACCGTTCCATATCTGGTATACTGGGTAATTTTTTTTCTTCCCTGCTCACCTTCCTTTTTGAGCTTCTCCAGATACGGGATGACGACCGTTAGTAATTCCAAAATGATAGATGCACTGATATAGGGCATAATTCCAAGAGCCATCACTGACATCTGGCTCAAGGCCCCACCTGAAAACATGTCAAATAGCCCAAACAGCGTTCCTTGCCGTTCACTGAAAAATGCCGCCAGCGCAGCTCCATCAATTCCCGGAGTAGGAATATGACACCCCAGTCGATAAACGGCAAGCATGGCAAACGTAAAAAGAATGCGTTTCTTCAACTCTGGAATTTTAGCAATATTTTGAATTCCACCGATCATTTTCTTTTTCCGCTCAATCTAGGCCGCGCCTTCGGGCGTGCCTCATTCTGCGTAATACGCAATTTCTTTTGCCTTCTTGCAACGCATCGCCACAGGCTCAATGTCAAGAAATCAGTTCGACCTTTCCCCCGGCCGCCTCTATTTTCATTTTCGCCGTTCTGCTTGACTTGTTTACTTTTACAATCAAGGGATTAGATATTTCACCATTTCCCAGCAGTTTGATCCCGTCTTTGGCTTTCTTTACGAGTCCTGCTTTTTTGAATGCTTCAAGATCAAGTGTCATGTTCGCGTCAAATCCGTCGAGATCACTGAGATTGATCAAGGCATACTGTTTTTTGAAGAGATTATTGAAACCTCGCTTAGGAAGTCTCCTCTGAAGAGGCATCTGCCCACCTTCAAATCCTCTAGCAACGCCCCCGCCGGAACGCGATTTCTGCCCCTTATGACCACGACACGACGTTTTTCCATGACCTGATCCGGGCCCTCTTCCAATTCTTTTCCTTTTTTTCCTCGCACCGGCCGACGGTGAAAGATCGTGAATTCCAATCATGCTCTCTTACCTTGCAGACGTTTTTTCCACTCGGACCATAAAGATAACTTTCTCAATCATCCCCCTGATGGCCGGAGTGTTGTTAAGGGAAACCGTTTTATGCATTTTAGTCAAACCGAGTCCCCTCAAAGTTTGCCGAATTTTCTTGTTTTTTCCAATACCGCTCTTTATAAGAGTCACTTTTATTATATCATTCATAGTTTGTACTCTTTGCTAGAGAATGGCAAAATCACTGCCCAAATTCTTCAACACTTTTTCCCCTGCCCCTCGCGATCTCATCAGGATGCCGAAGCTCGTCGAGGCCTTTCAGGGTCGCCTTCACCAGATTATGAGAATTGTGAGACCCAAGACATTTTGTCAGAATATTTTGCACCCCGACAGCTTCCAGTACGGCCCTTACAGCACCCCCGGCGATCAGCCCGGTTCCAGGACCGGCCGGCTTGAGCAATACTTTTCCGGCTCCCCATCTCCCGATAATCTCATGAGGGATCGTTCCATTTATCACAGGGACGGTCTTCATATTTTTTCGCGCTTTTTCAACGCCTTTTCTGATTGCTTCTGGGACCTCTTTTGCTTTCCCCAAGCCCCCGCCTACGGCACCCTTACCGTCACCCACAACCACAATTGCGCTAAAGCTGAACCTACGACCGCCTTTTACCACTTTAGCTACCCGGTTTATATGCACAACCTTTTCAATAATCTGATTTTCGTCTTCTTCCTTGTACAATGGGCTTCTCCCTGACCTAACTCTGAGGCTGTCGACTCCTCTGAGAAACTTATATTATCTAAAATTCAAGGCCACTATCCCTGGCCGCTTCTGCCAGTATTTTCACACGGCCATGGTATAAGAACCCGTTTCTATCGAAGACAACACTCTTTATCCCTTTATCAATGGCCTTTTTCGCAATGTATTCCCCAACAATTGCGGCGCCTTCTTTGTTACCGCCCTTTCCCTTTATCTGACCGCGAATCTCTTTTGAAAGGGAAGACACATCAACCAGAGTTTTTGACATCTCATCATCAATAATCTGAGCATAAATATTCTTCAAGCTTCTGAATATGCACAACCTTGGCCGTTCAGAACTTCCCCTGACCTTTTTTCTAACTCTTCCCTGCCTTCTTTTTCTTGCTTGTGCCCTGCTTATGGTTCCCATGTACAAACCCTTATATCTATGAATGACATCCAATGATATGGGTATCGATGCAAAATTCTATTTTGCGCCTGTCTTCCCGGCTTTTCGCTTGATGACCTCATCCGCATACTTAATGCCCTTGCCCTTGTAAGGCTCCGGAGGTCTAAAACTGCGGATTTTCGCAGCAGTCCTACCAAGCAATTCTTTGTCGATCCCTTTGAGTTTAATTTTTGTCCGGTCAATTTCTGCGTCTATTCCCTTGGGTAGATCAAAATTGATGGGGTGGGAATGCCCGACATGCAGTATAGCCGTTCTTCCAGACAATTCAGCGCGATATCCGACACCGACAATATCCAATATCCTCTCGAATCCTCCACTGACTCCGGTAACCATATTCGCTATCAGAGCCCTGTACAGACCGTGTATAGCCCCTGCATCCTTACTTCTCTCCTCAACCAAAACAACGACCTGTTCATTTTCTATGCCCAAATTAACTCTGGAGTCGATCGTTCGTGTGAGCTCCCCCAATGGTCCTTTAACAGAGAGAAGATCCCCTTTTTGATCTATCTTTACATCCTTTGGAATTGGAATAGGCTTTTTGCCTATGCGCGACATTTATTTCCTCCGACTCTCGACTTCTGATGTGTCCTGCCAACCAAACCGATCCATACCGCTAGGCCCTTACCATACCGAGCACAGCACTTCTCCCCCGACTCCCTGCTTTTTGGCTTGACTGTCAGTCATAACGCCTTTAGAGGTGGAAAGTATGCTTATGCCATATCCGTTCAGTACTGGCGGTATTCTGTCACTTTTGACGTAGACGCGGCAACTCGGTTTGCTGATTCTTTTCAGCCCGACAATCACACATTCCCCTTTATCATCATAGCTCAGAAAAACTCTCATTATTCCTTGTTTTCCATCGGCCATGACTTTAAAATTCTTAATAAAACCTTCGGACTTGAGAATTTTCGCGATGTTTATCTTTACCCCGGAACACGGGATATCCACCTTTTCGTAGGACACCATGATAGCATTACGAACTCTTGTTAGCATATCGGCGATGGGGTCGCTCATACTCATATGCATTACTCCTTAAAACCATTAATCAATGGGTTTTTTACCAGCTTGACTTAATGACACCCGGGATTTCTCCTTTAAGTGCCATATTCCGGAAACAAATCCTACAAAGTCCAAATTTCCGCAAATAAGCTCTGGGCCTCCCGCAAATCGGGCACCGATTGTACTGGCGTGTCGCGAATTTCTGTTTTCTTTTTGCCTTAGCAATAAGAGACTTTTTTGCCAAGATTACCTCCCTATCAATTTCTGAAGGGCATCCCCAAGGATTTCAAAAGTAAATGTCCTTCATTGTCGCTTCTTGCGCTTGTGACAATACTAATATTAAGTCCTTGAATTTTATCGATCTTGTCATAATCGATTTCAGGAAAAATAATCTGCTCTTTTACCCCGACCGTGCAATTTCCTCTACCGTCAAAAATCTTACCAGATATCCCTCTGAAATCTCTTACCCTCGGAAAAGCCACATTAAACAATTTGTCAAGAAAATCATACATGCGATTTCGCCGCAAAGTTACGGTGCACCCGATAGGCATTCCTTCCCGAAGCTTGAAACCGGCTATTGATCTTTTGGCTTTTGTAATTACGGCTTTTTGCCCCGCAATTTGAGTCAACTCTTCAACGCTCTTGTCCAATATCTTAATATTATAAATTGCCTCACCTAGGCCCATATTCAGTACGACCTTCTTTATCCTCGGCACCGCCATGATACTCCGGTAACCAAATTCTTTGTTCATGGCAGGGACAACTTCGTTTTCGTATTTTTCTTTTAATCTCGACAACAGAGCCTCCTTGTGATTGAGCCTGTCGCTCTTCCGTCACCCTTATTTTCCAGAGAATAAACTTTATTTCTCACACTGAAAAATAAAATCTAGGAATCAATAAGCTCACCACATTTTTTGCAAATTCTAACCTTTGAACCATCCTCAAGAATTCTCTTTCCGACTCTTGTTGGTTCTGCACACCTATTACATATGAGCATCAAATTAGAAATATGGATCGGAGCCTCTTTTTCTATGATTCCACCCTGTGCGTTATTGCCACCTGGTCGGGTATGTCTCTTTACCATATTGACTTTTTCGATGACAACACGGTCTTTTTCTGTGTCGACTTTCAGAATGGCACCGATCTTACCCCGCTCCTTACCACTCAAGACGATCACTTTGTCATTCTTTTTTACCAAAGGATCTTTTTTCCGCACGTTTTTTGCTCCTATACTCAAATTCCGGGTGAAATAAACTAAAGCACCTCAGGGGCCAAGGAAATTATTTTCATGAAATTTTTAGCCCTTAGTTCCCTAGCAACCGGACCGAATATTCTTGTTCCTATGGGTTCATTTTGCTGATTGATAAGTACAGCGGAATTGTCGTCAAATTTTATATATGATCCGTCTGCCCTTGCAATTTCTTTGGCAGTCCTGACGATGACGGCCTTCATGACATCACCCTTCTTCACTTTCGAGTTGGGCATGGCCTCTTTGACCGTTACGACAATAACATCTCCAACACGGGCGTATCTTCTCTTGGAGCCACCAAGAACCTTGATACACAATAGTACCTTCGCCCCGGAATTGTCAGCCGCCTTCAATTTTGTTTCTGCCTGTATCATTTTTTCTGCTCCGGTGAATCATGGACCTTCTAATTGCATTTATTTATTAGCAGCCTCGAGGATTTCCATGACATGCCATCTTTTTCTTTTGCTCATCGGCCTGGTTTCAACCAGTTTGACCTTGTCTCCGATCTGGCATTCATTTTGCGGATCATGCGCCATATATTTCTTCTGATCTTTGACATATTTTTTGTAAACGGTATGCTTTTTTAAGCGACTGACCTCTACGACGGCAGTCTTATCCATCTGGTTACTGACAACAAAGCCTATCAGCCTTTTTCTCACGCCCCTTACTTTCATTCTGCCCTCTTTTCCTTTTGCCCACCGGAGATTTCGGCTTCCCTCAAAATCGTTTTTACACGCGCAAGATTTCTTCGGGTCTTCACCAATACTGCGGTATTCCCCAATTGGCCGGTCGCCTTCTGAAACCTAAGGTTAAACAGCTCCTGGCTGAATTCCTTTGCTTTAGCCTTAAGTTCTTCCACACTTAAATCACGAACCTCTTTAGCCTTCACCGTTATACTCCCCTGCTTACAAATCTCGTTGAGAACGGAAGCTTATGACCGGCAAGACGAAAGGCTTCTTCGGCAACGTTCTTTTCGACGCCTTCCATTTCATATAGGATCCTGCCAGGCTTCACTATAGCCACCCAGCTCTCAGGTGCCCCTTTTCCCTTACCCATCCTGGTTTCCGCCGGCTTTTTTGTTATCGGCTTATCAGGAAAGACCCTAATCCAGATTTTTCCTCCACGTCTTACGTGCCTGGTAATAGCCACTCGAGCCGCCTCTATCTGTTGCGCGCTCATTTTTCCACATTCGAGGGCCTGCAAGCCGTATTCTCCGAATTCCAGAGTTCCGCCCTTATTGATGGCATTCCCCTTCATCCGACCTGTTTGCTTTTTCCTATATTTTACCTTCTTTGGGCTCAGCATAACAAATTCTAACCTTTTCTATCTGGTAAAATCTCTCCCTTGAAAATCGACACCTTTATACCGACCACACCATAAGTGGTAAAAGCCTCTGCAAATCCGTAATCAATATCTGCTCTGATTGTGTGAAAGGGAACTCTCCCTTTCCTGTACCACTCCCTGCGTGCCATCTCAGCTCCACCCAGTCGGCCGCTACACCCTATTTTTATCCCAAGTGCACCGAAGCGAAGCGCCGAGCTCACACTCTTTTTCATGGCGCGCCTGAAAGACACACGCCGCACCAACTGCAGAGCAACATTTTCAGCAACCAATTGTGCGTCGACTTCAGGCTTTCTCACTTCCTGGATATCGATTATAACTTCTCTTTTAATTCTTTTTTCAAGGGCCCTTTTCACATTTTCAATTTCGACCCCCTTCTTTCCAATCACGAGTCCGGGTCTACCTGTGTGTATCTTGATTCTTACCTTGTTGGCGGCCCTTTCAATCTCGACTTTTGCCACACCGGCCTGAAACAATCTCTTTTTCAAAAACTTGCGAATATTATGATCTTCCAAGACAAAGTTGCTGTAGTCTTTTCCGGCAAACCACCTTGAATCCCAATTTCTATTAATGCCCAATCTAAAACCGATTGGATTTACCTTCTGTCCCAAATCTTACCTCCCTCTGGCCTACTTGTCTTGGTTAACCGAAATATGGTCAAAGTCGAAAATATCATTTCGTTTAGGTTTCATCCAATATAACCGTAAGGTGACTTGTTCTTTTTCTGATTCGCGTGGCACGCCCCATTGCCCGCGGTCTGAATCTCTTTAAAGTCGGCCCTTCGTCAGCAAATATCCGCTTGATATAAAGAGTATCGACGTCGACATTCGTATTTCCTTCAGCGTTGGCTACGGCTGAATGGATCAGTTTTTTCACAAGAAATGCCCCTTTTTGAGGGGAAAAGCCAAGCACATTAATGGCTTCCTCAACCCTTTTTCCCCGTATCTGATCCATCACCAATCTGACCTTACGAGGCGATATTCGAACGTATTTTGCTACCGCCCTTGTCTCCATTACTTCCTCGCCCCTTTCAATCTCGATTTCTTGTCCCCAGCATGACTGTAAAAGGTTCTTGTAGGTGCAAATTCTCCCATTTTATGACCAACCATGTCCTCGGTCACAAAAACTGGCAAGAACTTTTTCCCATTGTGTACGGCAAAGGTCGAACCGATGAATTCAGGAAGTATGGTTGATCTCCTTGACCAGGTTTTTATTATCTTCCGACTCCCGGTTTCTTCGGCCGTCCTAACCTTCTTCAAAAGATGTTCATCAACGAAAGGTCCCTTTTTTATTGATCGAGGCAACGCTCTTACTCCTGTTCATAAAGGTTATTATCGCCAAACGCTTTCAAAAAGATATCAAAACTACACTTTATGATCTTTTCTTCACGATGAGCTTATCGCTCGCCTTTTTTACCCTCGTCTTATACCCCTTGGTCGGGACACCCCATGGCGTTACGGGATGCCTTCCTCCTGACGATTTCCCCTCACCCCCGCCGTGGGGATGATCGACCGGATTCATGGCCACTCCCCTCACGTGCGGCCTGCGGCCTCTCCATCTCTTCCTGCCCGCCTTGCCGTCGCTCTGTTTCTCGTGCTCCAGATTCCCGACCTGCCCGATGGTGGCTTTGCATTCAAGGGGTACCATACGTACCTCCCCGGAGGGAAGTTTAATAAACGCGTACTTCCCCTCTTTGGCCATAAGCTGCGCATGGCTTCCCGCACCCCTGGCCATTTGCCCACCGTGACCGGCATGCAGTTCAACGTTATGAATCGGAGTGCCAAGGGGGATGTTCTTCAAAGCCACCGCATTACCCGTGCGGATTTCCCCCTCTTGTCCCGATATAATTTTTTCTCCGACCTTAAGGCCTAGAGGTGCGATGATATATCTCTTCTCGCCGTCCATATAGTGAAGAAGCGCAATATTGGCCGAGCGATTGGGATCATATTCGATACTTGCCACACGCGCCGGTATCCCGTCCTTGTTGCGCTTAAAATCAATGACCCTGTATAAGCGCTTGTGTCCGCCACCCCGGTGCCTTCCTGTAACACGTCCGAGACTGTTTCTACCGCCTGATCGATTCAACGGCTTCAGCAACCCCTTTTCCGGCTTGTCGCGGGTAATATCCTCATAAGTGGAACAGGTTTGAAATCTTCTTCCCGGCGAAGTAGGCTTATAACTCCTAATAGCCATTATTTTCTCCCTTTGCCTCTTACTCTACGCCCTGTAATTAAATTTCAATTCAGGGATTACATACCCTCAAAGAATTCGATATTTGCACCCGGCGCCAGCGTTACGACAGCCTTTTTCCAATCAGGCCGTTTTCCCGTGTTCTTGCCGACTCGCCGTTTCTTACCCTCTATATTCATGGTCTTCACGTCAACGACCTTCGCCTTGAGAAGGGTTTCTACGGCATGCCTAATTTCAATCTTATTGGCCTTCTTGTGCACCTCAAAAGTCACCTGATTATTCAGTTCCTTTTTAAGGCTCGCCTTTTCGGTAATGTGAGGCTTTTTGATTACTTTGTACACATCCATCAGAAAACCAATGCCTCCTCTATTTTGCTGATCGCCGATTGCTCCAGAATCAAATGATCGAATGTCAATATGTCGTAGACATTCAGCCCCTCATGGCGCATGACCTTTACCCAGGGGACATTTCTTGATGATTTCTCAAGATTTTCATTTTTCTCTTCGGTTACTATGAGCGCTTTTTTCACATCAAAGGTGTCCATGACGTCAACAAATTTCTTCGTCTTTATTTCCGCCAATTTCAAATCTTCGAGAACGACCAATTGATCATTCGCAAATTTATCTGTCAACGCCATACATAGCGCCGTTTTCCTAACTTTTTTCTGAACCTTTCGCCCATATTTCCGCGGTTTGGGACCAAGTGCAATACCCCCGCCCCGTCTCGTCGGTGAAGCCTCAGTGCCGGCTCTTGCCCTTCCGGTTCCTTTTTGTCTGAAGATTTTCTTACTGGAACCTCTCACCTCCGAACGTGTCTTTGTGGACGCGTTTCCCAACCTGCGTCTTGCCAGTTGGGCGACAACAACCTCATGGAGGATGTGTTTCTTGATAGGAGCTTGAAACACATCATCCCTCAGTTCCACTTGGGAAGTCTTTTCCTTCTGAAGATTATAAACATCAATAACGGCCATTTTATCCGTCCCAATACTAAAGCTTTCAATTGATCTTAAGCCATTTACTAAGAATCCGAACGCACCCCTTCTGCCTTATACCCCGCAAATTTCAACGACGGTATTCGGGCTTCCAGGAACGGATCCCTTAATGGCAATGACATCCATCTCGGGTCTGATATCAAGAATTTTGAGGTTCTTTACGGTTGTTTTCTGAAAACCCATTCGACCGGGGAGTTTCTTCCCCTTGGCTACCTTCCCCGGGCTTGCACTCATCCCTATCGAACCGGGAACACGATGTGAGCGACAACCATGGGTTTTCTTTCCACCAGAAAACCCCCATCGTTTGATGACACCGGCGAAACCCCGCCCTTTGCTTTTACTGCTCACCTTAACAAGGTCGCCTATAGCAAAGCTGTCAGCCTTGATTTCTTGCCCGATCTCAAATTGCCCCGTGTCTTCGACTCTGATCTCCCTTAGGTATTTGAAACACCGGTCCCCCGACGTCTTGAAGTGCCCTCGCATGGGTTTGTTGACCCGATTTTCCTTCTGGATTTCAAAGCCGACCTGAATGGCCTCATACCCGTCTTTGGCCTTCGTTTTTTTCTGAATAACCACACAGGGCGAAGCCTTAACAATAGTTACAGGGAAGCTTCTTCCTTCATCCAGAAAATATCGTGTCATACCCAGTTTTTTACCAAAAATCTTTTTAGCCATAGAACTCTAGCTCCATACGTTCTACAATTTTATCTCCACATCGACACCTGCAGCTAGGTCAAGCTTCATAAGGGCATCAACAGTCTGCTGTGTAGGCTCCAGAATATCCAGAAGCCTCTTGTGGGTTCGAATCTCAAATTGTTCTCGCGACTTTTTATCGACGTGCGGGGATCTCAGCACACAGTATTTATTAATAACGGTAGGAAGGGGAATCGGCCCCGCTATCTTTGCACCAGTCTCTCTTGCCGTCTCGACGATTTCCATGGCCGACTGGTCCAAGAGCTTATGGTCATAAGCCTTCAGCCGAATTCGAATCTTCTGGTTAGTGATCAACTTATTCATTCCTTTTCCCCTCCTTTACAGCGGAAACCTTTCCCTACTCTATGATTTCACTGATCACTCCGGCGCCGACTGTTCGTCCGCCCTCTCGAATGG
>CAYNYM010000019.1:0-16861 GCA_964401325.1 uncultured Desulfobacteraceae bacterium
CCTTACTCTCATCCGGATCGTCAAAGAGATTCATGGCCAGAATCATGGGATCTTCGTAGGTTTGTGATTCAATTTCGGTGATTTTCCCGTAATGACCCAATCGATCCAGGTTGATGAACCTGAAGGTGTACTTCCGATTTACATCTTTGGTCAGGAATTGGCGATACTTCGCACACAGGTAGTCGACAAAAAAGGTCTTCCCGTTTCCCGGCTCACCCACCAGCACGTATGCCATCTCTTTTGATGATCCGCCTTCAGCTGCATCCTTGACGTAAGAGACGAAACTGTTGATTTCGTCGTACATGCCGATGACATGTTTCGATCCGGTATGGAAGATCCCAAAATCGTAAGTTGTCTTGCCATTCACCACCACTTTTTTGATTTCACCTTCCAGAATCATCCTGGCCACGCTCTGGAAGACGTTTTCAAAGCTCCTCTTTCCCTCTCTGACATCGACCAAATGATGTTTGACCGTCATATCGCTTTTCTCAGGCATCTCACCCTCCATATCGCTCGATGATTAGTATCTTCAGGCCAATTCCCGTTCATAAACCGTTCTGCGTGAGACGATGCTGTTTCGATTCGACATAAAAAATATATCATAATACGAGACATTCTGTCGAGATTTTTGCAGTGTACAACTGAAAAAAGTCGCAAATATATTCACCTTTAACAATTCATTATCTATTAAATCATGCTAAATTAGACTGAAATAACGTCCCGTTCAACCCACCGAAACGGAAGCTCGACCTGGGGAAAATTGTTGGAGTTCGTTTTCAGCGACCATCGAAAAGAGACCAACAGCCCCCTCTCCCCTCCGTCTTTTTTCTGCGCCTAACTGCTTGACTTCACCTATATATCAGGGGTATTTTGCTGTCTAAGAAAAGACCTTCGGCATTCTGATCTTTTTTGTTTCTCATGGCAAACTGGAGAAAAATATAAGTGACGATTCTCGATTACTACGCCAGGGAAAAAAAATGTTTTTTAGAAAAATGCACCCAATGTGGGATTTGTGCCGAAGGATGCCCCATTATACCCTATACTGATATCAGTCAGATGACCTCCCCGGATATTCAGCAAGGGGTGTTTGATTTCATGAATAGCGGGGTTTTCAATCATCGGGCTTATACCAAGGCCTTTGCCTGCATGGAGTGCTTCAAATGTACCGCCGGTATGTGCCCCGAAGACCTTAACCCCATGGTTGTCAACGAGCTCATCAAGAACGAATATATATCCAAAGGACTGGCAAATAAGGCCGACAGCGACGCCAGGCAACCCGAGAGTGTCCACAGGATCTTGGCGAGTATCCAGGTATCCGGGGCCGAATACAACAAAATCACCACCTCCAGCGCCAATCAAAGGGCCAGGTATGTTTTCTTTCCCGGCTGCAACGTATACTTTCAACCGGAGAAAATTCTAAATGCCCTGACTATGATGGACGCTATCGGTGATGATTACGCCTTCCTGCCCGGCCTGGACTATTGCTGCGGTGACGGTCTTTTGTTTACGGGTGAAATCGACGGAGGAGTTAAGAGAACGGAAGAACTGGTAGCCGCCATTGCCGGCTTTGATCCGGAAGCCGTCGTGCTCTGGTGCCCTACGTGCCGGTGTCGTTTTGATAAAAGCATCGTGCCTGCCGTGGATGTTCCGTTCCGGATCTTGTCCTTTCCACAGTATTTGGCTGCAAACATGAACAAACTCCCGCTTACCGAAATGGCAGCCGGGACTGTCACCCTTCACGAAGCCTGCAAGTCAGCCTACACGGGGCTTGACCTCGATGGCCCCCGCCAGGTTTTGAGGCAGTTGCCCGGCGTGACACTCATGGAAATGGAGCATCACGGTCCTGATACGGCATGCTGTGGCTCCGGAGCGATATGCTGGTTTCCGGAAAGCTGCGCCCGGATTCGTGAAGAACGCCTTCAAGAGGCCGCCCAAACCGGGGCTGCACACTTGGTTACTGTTTGTCACTATTGCAACCAGAGTTTTGCAGGTGCAGGGGGCAAGTACGAATTCAATGTCACAAACTATGTTAATCTGGTTGCTGAGGCCATGGGCATCCAACGCGATGATAAGTTCACTCAGTATACACGATGGGGGGACCTGGATCTGATTTTAAAGGATGCGGATGACCATATCGCGGAATCGCCTTTTGAACGCGAACGTGTGATTGAAGTGCTGCAGTCAGTCTTTATAAGATAGAAATCCAGAAAATACTGACAAGTTATCCAAGGTGAAATTCAAAGGGAAAATTACCGGTTGCCCACTGATCACCGAGCATGTCCTATCTGTTCTGGAAGCAGAAGTCGTTCATCAGATCGGTCTGAAGAGCCATACGGTTATTGTCGGCAATGTCATAAGCAGCAAAATACGAATATAAATTATTGGGGATGGCGTCCGAGATGGAAAAAGAACATATTTTTTTGACCATCGACCAGGCGTTGGAAGCGATCTGCAACGACTTTAGGCAATACGAACCGCAAATCATGTTGTTTTGTGTAATCATTCGGCTGATTTCAGACGGTAATACCGTCGTCATGAGGGAGAGGGAAAAGAACGGCGCATGGGTCAGCATGAGCGGTCGCCAAAACATGCAGTGGATGGATGGGCCGGAGCTGGTCGAATACGTGTGTAAGACCGTTACCACCGCCAACTTGGATCCTGAACGGCTATCGGCCGTATGCGCCAGGGTATTCCATTCGTCCGCATTTCCGGCCGCACATCCCGAAACCGGCCAGGCCGGCATTCGTTTAGAAACCGGGATGGAAGATTTTCACTGCCGCCAATGCGGTCGATGCTGCCGATCCCTCGATTACAGCAGGGAGCTTACGGCACAAGATGTTGCAAAATGGCAGGCAATGGGGCGAACCGACATCCTTGAATGGGTAGGCGTTTTTGAAGGGCATGGACACCAAAAAGCTTACAGGATATGGATGATACCCGGCACGACCCAACCGACGGAAAAATGCCCCTTCTTGCACAAGGTGCCGTCG
The DNA here is from genome assembly GCA_964401325.1 of uncultured Desulfobacteraceae bacterium. GTDB lineage: Bacteria > Desulfobacterota > DSM-4660 > Desulfatiglandales > HGW-15 > CAYNYM01. Next base: position 2,991 of record CAYNYM010000019.1, read on the forward strand.
GAAAACCGCTGGGCCTGCCGAATCCATGAGGTCAAGCCCGCGATCTGTCGCCAGTATCCGGCAAGTCGAAAACACGCCGTCATGACCGGGTGTCCGGGATTTGAAAAAAAGAGCCGAAACAAGGGGCATAAAGGATGAGATTGACTAATGGCCGATATTGTGATTTTTCAATCCTTGCTTAATGAATTATAGGTTTGAGGATATTATGATAAAAGTTCCAAATTTCAATACGGGTGCAGGGTCTTGAGCTCCCTGTCGCTGCGCCTGCCCAGGCTGGTCGAGTCCGATCCGCGGGCACCACGGCTTCTCCAAAGCCTGACCACACACACCCGGCCCCTCTGGCATGAAGGCGAACTCGAGGTCCCGTCGGCCACGCTAGGTCCCGAGGTGGTGGCGGCCCTGCGCAGCGCCCACAACGAAGGCCGGGTGGTCCGCGGCCTGGAGAGTGCGGAGCGCAACCTCTTTGCCGAGGAACGGGGATTGCGTCTGGCGGATCGTCAGGGTGATGTGCCGCGAACTGTTCGCATCTCCCGCCTCCTGCTGCTGGCCGACGACGGCGCCGAACGCTTCTATCGCCACGTGGAAACACTCCTGCGCCGCCACGGGTCCCGGTTGATGGCCATACGCCTCGATGTGCATGCGGAGCCCTTGGGCGAACTGCTCTTCGGACCCGGCAGTCGCGCCCGCTTGCTGATGCTCACGCACAAGGAGGCGGTCAGCTCCGTCCTCCTGGCCCTGGCCGAGCAGGGGGAGAATTAGCCCCAACACTGCATAAAAAACAGGTTTAATAATATGAGAAGGAAACAATAGCAACCCCTTTCGGTCTGAGACACGAATGCGTCTTTCAGATCCACATAGCCGTTCGACTGTGATTACTGTTCGTGTTAATTCCTGAGCCTTATTTTGGGGCCAATAAACGAGGTGAAAACATGGAAGACCTATGGGCGGAGAAGCGTTCGGAAAAAAGATCTTATTTTGAGCCTTCTGATACGGGAAACACCCTTGAGGCCATATTAAACGGCAAAAAATATCAATTCAAGATATTGGACACAGGCCTTGGAGGAATGGGTATGCTCGTGATGGACGAGCAAGCCGAGGTCCTAAAAAGTCTCAAACTCGGCGCTCAGATGGAGATGAGATATATCAATCCTAAGGCAAGCCTGTCCATGAATTTTGAGATAAGGCATATTACAATTATAAAGTCAGGGACACATAAAGGCCATTATAAAGTCGGCTTATCCATGTCCCTTAATTCCACAAAATGAGGATGAGGTCAACCCTTGACACCGGCTAACGTTTAAATTTGACAGGCGATTTTTTCAAATTGAAAAGTATTCTCTATCAATGGGCTGACCTCATCGGTGATTGTTCTGTTTTCGGTGCTCGCTTTAAGATTCCTCTTCTTTGTTGACTTTGCAACGCGATTGAATGTTACGTTCATCTATGGAAACATTCCTTCGGCTGTCCGATCCGATAAGGCCGATTCGGACACCCAACCCTTGCCTTTAAATAGACTTGAAGGATTACCCTTTTTGAGAGACTTCCACCCCCTTTCTCGGGCAATTTCAAAAGGCAGGGGAACTAGAGGAGAGCGAGCTCAGATCTTAAAAGATGGGCAACAAGTCAAAATCTTGTAGGTGACCGGGCATGGCATCAAGGAAAAAATCGTTCCCCCACACTTCTGGCCCCGAACCCCGGTTCTGTCTGATTTGGAGTTTCTCTACCTTTATCACAACATAACGCATTATGTCAAGCATAAAACACAATATATTGTGTTAAATAATAATATACGAATGAGCGGGTGAATTTCGATTCACGGAACCCCCTCCGGGGTGCTTATATCCAGATTAACATATCAGAGCCTTGACAAAAATGGTGGGCTTAAAGAGGCAGTCTTGGGGAGCACGGCCTTACTCCCATTTGTTTTTTTTAGTCTTTCTCAGCTCGATGTAACTGGCCTGACCTACCTGCCCCTGATCGTTGATAAAAGAGCTCAGGAGCCAGCTCGCCAGGCTGATCAGGAGGGACCCAAAAACGGCCGCCCAGAAACCCCGGACCACAAAGCCTGAGATCACCCCCGAGGCCATCATGAGAAGAAGAGCATTGATGATGAAGGTGAAGAGACCAAGGGTCAGGACGTTGAGGGGAAGGGTGAGAATAAACAGAATCGGCCGGAAAAAAGCGTTGAGCACGCCTAGAATCGCGGCGGCGGCAATGGCGCTCCCGAAACCTCTCACCTCGATGCCATCCATCAGATAGGCGGTCAACATGATGGCTACGGTAAGAATCAGCCATCGCACCAGAATTCCTCTCATCCAATTACTCTCCCCAAGTGGTCTCACTCCTTGAAATTTAGTTCAAAATTCCTGTTCGATGCCACTCAGTATTCCTCAAGTCAAGACATTTACATGATTTCGAGCAAGATGCTGTTTCATGCACAACGTATTCGAATGTTACCAGATTTCTTCCAGGCTGTCTCGCCTTTTTGGACATAGGCGAATCCCCTGATCCGGAATAGAACATTGGAATTACCTTGCGAGAATCAAAGAAAGGGATTATTTTCTCACTCATACTTAAATGCGCAGGAGTGAACATTATGTTTGAACAGGGCGTCATCAGACCACCTAGTGAGGCGTCGAGTCTCTTGGTAAGGGTTACCAGGAACTGTCCCTGGAACAGGTGTCATATCTGTCCGGCTTACAAGGGTAAGAAATTTTCCAAAAGAACGGTGGAGGAAGTCAAAAGGGATATCGACGAGATGGCGGAAACCTATGCATCCTTTTCCGAAAGGGTAACCTCTGCGTTTCTCCAGGACGCGGATACCTTGATCCTTCCCACGGACGAATTGGTGGACATCCTGGAACATGTCAAAAGTGTCTTCCCGAGCATCGAAAGGGTAACGACTTACGCCCGGGCGAAATCCATGAAGAGGAAAAGCGAGGAATCTTACCGCAGGCTCAAGGAAGCTGGGCTATCAAGAATTCACACGGGCATGGAGAGCGGGTCCCTGAAGGTCCTAAAACTGATCCAAAAAGGCAACACCCCTGAAGATATCCTGACAGGAGGGCAGCGGGTCGTGGCATCAGGCATCTCCCTTTCAGAGTATATCATGCCCGGTGTGGGAGGGCGCACCTTGAGCAGAGAACACGCCCTTGAAACCGCAAGGATCCTAAACCAAATAAGGCCTGATTTCATCAGGGTCCGCACCTTTGCCATGCACCCCCAGTCACCAATGCAAAAAATGGTGAAAGAGGGCATTTTCATTCCCATGAATGACGAGGAAATCGTGGAGGAAATCCGCCTCCTGCTTGAAAACCTTGACGAGATGCCCTCCCATTTCAGGTGCGGAGATTTCAGCCTCAATTTGCTCATGCAGGTCGACGGACCGCTCAACACGCGAAAAGAGGCCATGACCCGGGAAATCGACGAATATCTTTCCCTGACCAGGGAACAGAAGCAGGCCTATTCGCTCCTTCAGCGTTCCTACCCCGGCAATAGGCCTCTCGAGGCCGTCCTGGACAAGGGATTGATGAAAAGGTTGACCGAGGAAATTGAACGGCTACAAGAGAGCGAAGAGGACGGGTTTAATCGTTACATTCGGCTGATCATGTCCCACCAATTGCCTCAGCCCCAGACGGATTTCTGGGAGTAAGAATTTTCGGACTGGCGGTCCAGGCCTTGGTTGACACCAGGCAAGGCAGCGAGAGGAACTGAGGAAACACGGATGGCAAAGGAGAAAATACCGACCACACCGGCCATAAGAGTGTTAAAGCAGCAGGACGTGCCGTATACGCTCCACACCTATCAGTATGAGGACCGAGGGGGTACAGCGGTATCTGCGAGGGAGTTGGAGGTGGATGAACACCTGGTGATCAAAACTTTGGTAATGGAGAATGAGAAAAGGGCACCCCTGATCATCCTCATGCATGGGGACAGGGAAGTCTCCACAAAAAATCTTGCCAGGACCCTCGGCGCAAAAACGATCAAGCCCTGTGATCCAAAGGTTGCCCAAAAACACACCGGATACATGGTGGGAGGCACTTCCCCCTTCGGCACCAGAAAGCATCTCAGGGTCTATATGGAATCGACCATACAGACCCTCCCCAAGATCTACATCAATGCAGGGAGGAGGGGCCTTTTGGCCGAGATGTCACCCAAGGCCCTTATCGCGACCCTCAATCCCGTGCCCGTTGAGGTCGCTATCTAAGCCTCGACTGATCCGAATATTTTTTCCTTTGAGGAGGAACATCCGACCGGTAATTCAGTAAGAAAAGGACATTGAAATGGATCCAAAGCTGTGATTGTCTTTCTGGATGTCGAATGACCTTGTTTGAAAGACTTGGGCATAGGAGACCTTCAACCCTCCGTAATTCATGCTGATGCCTGCAACAACCTCTCCCACAAAGTGCTTTTTGTCCACACTGTGGCTGTCGGTAAAGGTGTTACCGTCCAGGAAAATATCCCGGAGGACGGCCCGACCATTCAGAGCCCCGAAAAGATGGACACCGAACTTGCGTCTTGCGGATATTCGAAGATCACGCCTGCCCGCAGGGGCATTCGTATCGCCGGCCGGGCGAATGAGAGAGGTCCCGAAATCGACGGGAAGATTCCAACCGAGGCGCACCTCGACTCCTGCGTTGGCATAAGTATAGATATTTCCAAGAGTTGCACCGACATGGGGAATGGCGTCAAAACCCGTTTTCCCGGGACCGTCCAGGATCAAGCTCCGCCATTTCCGCTCATAGACCACGGCCAACCCCGGTTCATTCTTGATCTGATTGTCCCAGCCCTTTGGTATTTGTATCCCTCGCGCCCTGTGGACGAATCTCTGGGTCTGCTCGGCAAAAGATGCGGGTCCTGCCATACCCATTTGTATTTCCATGGAATCCAGCCTTCGATCATTCTTACTGTGAAAGGCAACCCCGAAATAGGTCCACCCGGCATAGGGGCGATCATCCACAATGAGGTCCGTGCTGGAGATATCCTCCGGCGTATACATGTTCTGTCCAATCGAAAAGGCAATATTACGCTGAAATCCGGGCGCATTGACAAAGGGCAGGCACCGAACAATCGGCAGGCTCCAATCGGGCAGATCATGGCTTTCGGCATACCCGGTCAAATCCTGCGAAATCCATATCAGTTTGACGCCGTTGGTGTAATTTTGATCCGTGTCCGCAAAGAGGTCGTTTTCGAAATAAAAGCTGAAGGTCCAAGACTTATGGGCGACCCTTTCCTCTTCCGCCGCCGCAAGGGAGACGGAAAAAACCAGGCACAGGGCCACGACCCAAATCACCCTCATTTGCTCACGAAAAGGCCTTGCCATGTCACTCGATCTTCTTTTTCATCCATATCCTGTAAAGTTTTTCCCCAGTCTCCTCGAAACACCCATATCCAGTTGGATCTACTTCTTCAACCATGACTTCTCCCAATTCACGGCACTGCTTTAGCCAATTATTAAAATGAGATCCACCGCCGAAATATACCTTTTGCCACCTTTGCCCGAATTCGTCAATTTTCTCCCTGACCTGTTCTTCCCGTGCCATGCGCTCCTGGATGGTCTCCAGCGTTTCTTCCCTGTCCATATTTTCATCCCTTTCAAAAAAGCGAAACCTGAATCCCGGCCCCTGTGATAGCCCATGACGGGTCGCTAAGACTCGGTGAGCATGGCTGTTTCCCGTCCATCCGCAGGAAGAGGAAAGCCCTGACAGAGAGTCCGGACCTTTTTTCTCACCCGGTCGATTTAGGAGGGTTTTGAGAGAACCCTGTCGATCATTCCTGCAATCAGTCCCATTACGGCGTCACGACACCCCCGGGAGGTAACAGCAGACGTCCCAAGGCGTATACCGCTCGTCTTTTCCGCGCCAAGGGGGTCAAGAGGTACCCTGTTCTTGTTACAGATAATACCCGCATCTTCAAGGGCGGCCTGGGCCTCGGCACCGTTCATGCCTTTTCCTCTGAGATCCACCAGAACGAGGTGGGTATCCGTGCCGCCGCAAACGATCCGGTATCCCAGATTCTCGAGTCCCGAGGCAAGGGTCCTTGCATTGTGCACCACCTGTCTCGCATAGGCCTTGAAAGCAGGTGCTGAGGCAAGCCTGAAAGTCACGGCCTTGCCCGCTATAAGGTGAACATGCATAGAACCCTGGGCACCAGGGAACACGGCGCTGTCGATCTTTCGCACGAAGGCCTTTCGGCAGAGGATGGTGCCATGAAACCTTCGTCATGTACCTGCCGGTTCGGCAAAAAAATTGGAATCCTTGTTTATCTTCTTGAAATCCATTCAGCCATGGCCCCCCCCTGACAAGAGGCCAATCACCGCCATTCAAACAGCCACTGGAGTCTTCCCCGCTTCAAACGAATGGCCGCTTCAGGACAAATTTCCATGCAGCAAAAGCATCGAATACACTTGTGATAGTCATACAAGGGGACCCCGCTATTCTCCTTTGATTTACCGATGGCCTTACCGGGGCAAATGGTCATGCATTGATAACAGAGACTGCAAAGGTCCCCGCTCGGGACCGGTTTTTCGACAAAGAGATCCTTGAAAAAATTTGTGTTGGTCGGCCAGCGTCCCAGATCGAATCGGTTCCTGGATTTACTGGGAGCAAAACCCTGAATATCAAAATCCCGAGGCTGCGCGCCCTTCACCGTGATATGCTCCGGGGATGCCCGACCCAACCCCCTTTTCTCTCCCAACTCAAGGGTTTTCACCTTTTCATGTTCCAATCCCACGAGCCGGACCGCAACGGCGTCCACGGCCACCGCGTCCTCACCGATGAGTAGGGCCCCGATCTTCTTTGGACGGCCTTTTCGGCCCGGCCCCTCCCCTTCAGTACACACCACGGCATCCATGCTCTGGATGTCCTTTTTGGGTGGATCACAGCCCCTCACAAGGGCCTCGTAGAGATCTAGCAAGAAATCGGCAAAGGCCTCGCCAGAAGGGGCCTTTACATGCCATCGAGATTTGTTGAGCCCGTGAATCAGACCGAACAAATTCTTGACGGCCCCGGTCATGTAGGTAAGGCTATGGGTCTTGAATTTCGACAGGCTGACTACGATATCCGCCTCAAAGAGTGCCTTGGGAAGTTCAAACCTTTTGTAACCCCTTCCCCCGCCGTTAAAAAGCACCGTCCTTTCCCCGGTGTCCGCGACCTCACACCCCTCCTCCAGGATGACCCGGTCGTAGCCGGCCTTTTTCATGACCTTGCACAGGGGCTGAAAAGCCGGGGATTCCACCATCACAGGATGCCCCCCCATCTCTATCACAAGCCTTAACGTGGCTCGGAAGACCTCCGGATGAGTCACCACGGCGCTCTCAGGGGGACTGGCACTCAACAGGTTGGGCTTGAGCAGGACACGCCTCCCGCTAAAAAGATCAGGAGGCAAACCGATTTCGGTAAGCCCCTCTCTGATGGAATCCTCGAGAAGATCAGTCTCATAATCTTCGCATCGCAAGAGGGAGACAAATGCCATTGATTGTTTTTGTGCCATTTTCACGCCATTGCACGGAATTCAGGGACCGAGTCGAATACACCTCTTGAAAGTCAGCGGATTATTCTCACGGAAAGAAAGCGGCTGGAACGGTTCTCACGGGCCGCAGCGAGGCGAATCAAAACGGCCTCCGGTTTCAATCAAATTTTGGAATCATTTTCCAAAAAACAACCCTATGAACCCCAATTCCCTAAATCCACCGCCTCATTCGCATATCATTACGCCAAAGGCCCTGCCCATCCCCTTTCATTAGAGGCCCACCGAAATCCCGCCCTTAGGTTGTGGTGGGGAGGGAACAGACCGGGTGCCATCCGTCGCGGCCAGTGCCCGATAAAAGGCCCCCACCGCCAGTTCGGCACAATGGGTGTTTTCTTTAGGCAGAGTCTCCAGAAATTCAATCACATCCTGAGGGGTGATCTCCCACGCCTCCTCCAGGGTCTTTCCCTGGGCCAATTCAGCTACCGTATTGGCGCAGGCGTTGGTGTTCCTGCAACCATAGGCACGAAAGGAAACGAACTCGATCATTCCCTCTTTCAGCATGACGAACATTTCCACCGTATCGCCGCAGGTTCCGTGATTGATACCATACCCATCCGGGTTTTCCAAAGTTTCATGTCTGTCCGATCGAAATGCCATTTCCAGGTAATTGCGTGAATGAACATTCCAAAAATTGAATTCTTTCGCCGTCATCGTCATTTCCTCTATCGCTTTGTCTCTTTCACAGGTCTCATCGCGCGGATTAACGTCGATTTTTTTTAAGAGGTGAGAATTCCTCCAGCGACATTGCTACATTTCGTCGGAATCACCCTCCAATTCGGGCTCGACCACGAGGGTAAGCCCATGAACCGAATGAATTCTCACGGTTTTTCCTTTCTCAACAGCACTCTTTTCACCCCTGACCTCGGCACGCCACAATTCCCCCCTTATGCGCACATAACCCGAAGGGTTAAGGAATTCCTCCGCAATGCCCTTTTCGCCGACCATACCCTTTCCCGGCTCGGAATCCCCGGATTCATAAGCACGCCTGACAAAGGGGAAAAGAACGATCTCTTTGGCCACCCACAGACCTACAAGCCCCCATAAGAGCCACCGGGGAATGTCCACCCATTGTCGCAGCAGTTGGAGGAGCAGGATAAAAAAGACCGTCCCGGGAATCTGGATCAGGGTATATTTTATCACCACACGTCCCGTAAGGCGACGCTCTTTCATGTGCTTCTCAGCCCATTGGTGATTCCCTTTTCTCCCCACGCAATCCTCCCTTGAAAGGAGGGGCATCTATCCCTCCTCAAGACCGAGAAGTCGCGCTGCGTTTCCACCCGCAATCTTTTCCTTGTCCCCGTCCTTCAGAAAAGGCAGAGAGAGTACGTATTCGAGATCCCCTGTCTGATCTCCCCAGGGCGTATCGGAGCCGAAGAGAAAGCGCTCCACCGGGTGCCTTTCCATGAAGCGCCTGATGAGGCTCAGGGGCATTTCTTGTATGACAAAGGAAGTATCCATATAGATCTCTTTGCCAAGCAAATACCTCTCCGTCTCGTCACAGACCCCTTCCCCGCCCATATGGGCGGCGACAATGGTCAACCGGGGGAAATCGCGGTGGATTTTTCCCAATTCCCTGGGCATGGCGTGCACGGGATCGGGCAGACCTCTATCGACGCCGGCGTGAAAAAGGATCGGCATATCTTCGCTCTGGGCCACCTCGTAAAACGGGTACATCCTTTTTTCATCCACGAAAAAATTCTGGAAATCCGGGTGGACCTTGAACCCTTTGAACCCCTCGGCCTTCAGGGACCGTATCTCTTCCTGACCGGGAATAAAGTCGGGATGCATGGCGGCCATGGTGAGTATGCCGGGCCGCCGTATCTCAAGGAACCAGTCGTGGATCGCATCCACCTGCGCAGGTCGTGTGGCCACACCGCAAACCACCGAGCAGTCTATGCCGGCCCTTTTCATGGATTGCATCAGGCCCCGAAGAGTCCCGTCCCCATGGATGGGGACCCCGGCGCGATCGCGAACCGTACTCAACGTCTTTTCAGCCACATGTTCAGGATAGATATGCGCATGAAAATCAATGATCATGCAGGGCATTATAGCGGTCTCGAGACAAAGGGCAAGCCAGAAATACCAAGTGATATCCTGATCCACCATCAAGGCCTGATATGCAAATTAGGTAACGGATCAGGGGGGAGGTCCATTGACAGCGGCAGGGGTCCCGATTATGATGAACACTCACCATATAGGCCGTGCCCGCAGTAATTTTCCATTCTCACCGGTAGGCAAAGCACCTGAATTTCCGGAACAAGCCAAGAAAGGAGATCCGCCATGTTTCTTTCCCTGATCGAGAAAAGAAGAAGCATCCGAATGTTCCAGGACAAAGAAATAGAACCCCAAAAAGTGGAAACATTGATTGAATCCGCATTGCGCTCCCCCTCATCGATGAACCGGAATCCCTGGGAATTTATCGTTGTCAGGGATCGGGAGAAACTGATGAAGCTATCCAGGGCAAAACCCCACGGGGCCGGCTTTTTGAAGAACGCACCCCTGGGCATTGTTGTATGCGTTGATCCTTCGAAATCTGACGTGTGGATCGAGGATGCATCCATCGCTACCATTTTCATACTCCTGGCGGCGGAATCCATGGGCCTGGGGGGATGCTGGATTCAAATCAGGAAAAGGATGCATGATGAACGGAGGGCTGCGAAAGCTTACATCTCGGAACTCCTGGACATTCCCGAAAGCATGGAAATAGAGGCCGTCGTCGCCCTGGGATACCCTGATGAGCTGAAGCCCGCACACAGAAAAGAGGATCTTCTCTATGGCAAGGTGCATTACGAAAGGTATGGCGAGAGACCCGGATGATCCTCCGCCCTCACAAGGGCCCTTTCCTTAAGACACCTAGCGGGACATTTTGCCCCAGGGATGGGCCATGACCAAGGACCTTCCTTTTTTCAAGAGGCCAAACTCATCATACCTTTGAAACGTCAGTGTTCACCTCGCCGACCTCGTCATGTCAGGATTTGCCTTTTCCCTCGCCGTCATGAGAAGTCCCATCAATTGTTCGCGCTCTTTTTCCGGAGGCCCACATCGGAGCCCCATTTCATAGGCCTCGACGGCCGTTTTATGTTTTCCGAGCTTCGCCAGGGTCAGCCCCTTTGCAGTCCAGGCCATGTGATTTTCGGGATCACGCTCAATGACCTTCAGAAGCAACTCCAGGGCCTTTTCATAATGCCCGAGCCTTAAAAGTAAAACCCCTCTGCCCGTCATCCTGTTGGTCTTCCACCTTGCCAACCATGCCGTGATAATATTCATGATTATAGAAATTTCTCCTTTACCATTCTACCGTTCCACAAAGTATTCTCTCAGCTCCATAGTCCCTTCCCTTCGTCAAAAGCCATCACATCCCAACGTTCCACTTGTTTCCCTCTTCACTATGAAAAAGAGCACGTTCCACCGTTGGTCGGCTGAACCATTCGAGTAATCCGGACTGCAATGCAGACCGTTCCGCCCCCGGCCTTAATCCGTCCTTTGAGAAGGGCAAACCAGAGAAGGTGTCTTTGGCCTCCGGCATTCCCATCTCGGAACTGCAAACCGCATTCTAGTCTATAACAAAACAGACTGCAAGGCCGCCTGAACAGCAAATCCTTTGCATGAACCTGATGGGGCCCGCAGGATATCCTGCGTTTTTGAATAAAGCGTGCCATGACCAAGGACCTTCATCTTTCCAACTGGTTAAACGCATATCTTTCATGAAGGATTTAAGAAAATGGAAACCCGTCTAGTTCCTGAAAAAGAAATTACGGCGTTCCTCTTCACCTACTGCGGAAAACGGCACTATGTGCAAAGGCCCTCTGTCTGTCAAGGCCAAATCCGGTGGCCCTATTGATGGGCATATCCGGTATATCGTCCGGTCGAAGGCCCCTGAAAGCCCAACTTTAAAGCCCAATTTACATCCCATGCCCTGATGGTGGATCAGGGGAAAGTTTGTGGCATTCTACTCTCGTTGTGTGTAAGATAGGCTCCATCCGGGAACCCAATCATGCCGGATGAAGCGTTCAGTCATCAACCCTTGGCCTTCAGACCAATCCATTGTTAGGAGAATCGTCATGCAATTCGATATCATTAAGTGGACTCCGGACCCAGAGACGAGTGGTGACGCACAATTCGCCGGAATGGCCACCTATGGCGAGACCCATCAAGCCGCCGTGTATTATTTGACTGAACTGAGGCTATTCGAAAAACTCGAATATTTTTCTGCGGATGGAGATGAAACCCACCAGATCCCCCGATTTATGCGACTTTCCTGCTATGCCGTGCCGGGTAAGGGGGAGGGTCATGACATTTTCGTCGAGGTCATCGATGGACAGGGTCAGAGACATCCCATTTTGTCCGGAAAGACCTTCTGGGGATATTTCCTGGCCTGCGAGATCGCCGGGGAACTGGCCCGGTTCTTTTACCAGGACAACAGCTGATCGTTATCATGAGGGAGATGAAAAAGGGTGCCACGTCACCCCTTGTGCAGGCCTACACGGCGCAACTCCTAAGCGTCGTCACCTTGCGATCCTCATCCTCCATGAGATAAAGATCGCCCAAGAGATTCAGTGTCAGGCAACTGTGCACCGGCAAAACCAGCAGGACGTCCCCGATCTTGGTTTTTGCCAGCAAATCCGATCCGGCTCTCACAACACCGTGTTCCTGGGAAAGAGAGGACACATAGGCCCCTTCAATCGGTGCCCCCCACCCGTTTTCCTCCTCAGGGGCTATGAGACCGAAGATCTCCGCTCCCTCCCCTGCGGTGACATACTCTTTTGAAAAATGGACAGCTCCTCCGTATATTACCATTTCCCGCCTCTCTTCGTGTTTTGCCACGACCGGACAGGCCACCGCCACAGCAATATCCTCTGCGACGCAGGACCCGATCATCAACTGCATGACATCATAAAACACGAAGTTCCCCGGTCTGATTTCGTCCACCCCCTCAAAGGATTCAACCAGACTGCAGGTGGGTGTGTCCCCAAGGGAAACCAGGACCCCGGAAATTCCATTTTCAAGAAGGATGTTTCTGACGCGGTTGAGTTTCAGGACCGTATCCTGATAAATTCCTTTGACCTCATCCACGGAACCGGCGTGATAGGCATGACCCGAATGGGTCAGAAGACCCTTGAAAACGAGAACGCTTACCTCTCCCATCTCCTTGGCAATTTCGACCACCCGGGCCGATTCTTTGAACGGAATCCCGGTTCTCCCATATCCTACGTCCACCTTGATCCAGGCATCGACCGAAAATCTAAGGTTATGCTTCAAGAAAGAAACCGTTTCCATTGATTCCAAAAGGATATTCAGATGTACACTTTCCGCCAACTCGTTGATATCATCGATCTGTCTCAGATTCACGGGGAAGGCAACAGTGATGTCTTTCCAGCCCTGACCGGCAAAATAGCGGGCCATATCCACGCTGGAAACGGTAATGGCGGATACGCCACGGGCCCTGAAACATTCGCCTATCCCGGCCGATTGGTGCGTCTTAAAATGGGGTCTGAATATCACCCGGCTTGATCCGGCCTTATCCGCCATCCTTTTAATATTTCTCAAGGCCTTTTCTTTGTCCAGCAAGAGTGTCGGCCTCTTGATAAGGGTTGTGATTTTCATATCCACCTCCTTGGATATACCGGTTCCCAGCCGCACAAGGGTTGCTCGTTTCAAGAGACCACGAGGCGCCGAGTAAGAAGCGAATCGCTATTCCGTATGCATTCAGCCTTAAAAAAATGCAGGTCATTGGTCAGGGCAACCCTTTTTCAAAAAGCCAAAGCCTTAGATACTTGGCCTTTGACTTTAACTCTCAGGGCCTTGCACGGACGCGGCCGATCGAGCATTCAAGGGCCGGGCCATCTCGGGTCACCAGTCCAGGCACGGATAAGGGCCTTGATGGATGCCAAATGAATTTCCCAGCTCGTTTCAGCATATCCTCCGGCAGGGACCATGGCAACAGGTAATCCTTCCGCCCTGGCCGCATCAAGAACCATGAGATCTCTCTGCACGATGCCCTGCCCGGTCAACCTGAACCCCCCAAAGAAATCATCCATATGGACATCAGTGCCCCCCAGGTACACCACCAGATCGGGTCTGGATTCCTTGAGGACTTTTGGCAGGGCCTCACCCAATGTGTCCAGATACAAGTTATCATCCACTTTTCTCTTGCTCTTGAAGCTGATATCCAAATCGCTTTGGGCTTTCACAAAGGGATAGTTGTTCTCCTGATGGATTGAAAAGGTGTAGACTCGGGAATCGTGCCGAAAGATTTGTGCATTTCCATTGCCCTGATGAACATCGCAGTCGATGATGACCGCCCGGCGGATCACCCCTTCCGACAAAAGGGTTCTGATGGC
>CAYNYM010000020.1:0-2400 GCA_964401325.1 uncultured Desulfobacteraceae bacterium
ACATGGATCAATTCCGTGACCTTCCTGGATTGGGTAAAGGCAATGGTCCTGAAATCGGCCTGAAGGCAAAGGGCAAAGAGTTTGGCCGAAGAGAAATTGGCACTGATATCGGGATTGAGGAACAGAAAGTGCTGACCGGACCTTGGGGAACCGCTGGAATCCACCACTGCGATTTTCTCACCAATCAGCTTTTCTCCGAATTCCCCGGGGTTGTCCACCGTGGCGGAAAGGAGAATGAACCGGGGCTTCGAGCCGTAGAAGGCACAGAGCCTTTTGAGCCTCGTGATGATCTGGTTCATGTGGGAGCCGAAGATGCCGCGATAGGTGTGGACCTCGTCCAGGACCACGAAGGAGAGATTGGAGAACAGATCCTTCCAGTGCTCGTGATAGGCCATGATGCCGGTGTGGAGCATGTCCGGGTTTGTGAAGAGAATTTCCGGGACCCTGGTTCTGATCTGCTTACGCCGATACGCCGAGGTGTCGCCGTCGTAGATCCTGGCGTTGATCTTGCGGCCCGGAATGCCGTCGAGAAAGGAGGACAGGTTCTTGAGCTGGTCCTGCTCCAGGGCTTTGAGGGGAAAGATGTAGAGGGCCTTTGCCGCCTTGTCTTTCAGGATGGCGTCGAGGACCGCGAGATTGTAGATCAGGCTCTTGCCGCTGGCCGTCGGGGTAGAGACCAGGACATGGGCACCTTTCCGGATCTGCCGAAGGGCCTCCACCTGGTGTTCGAAAAGCCTAGTAATCCCCCCTTTTTTCAGAATAGAAAGGAGGGCCTCCTCGATGTCCGGCGCCTCTCCGTAACGGGCCTTCACTGCCGGGACGTAACGGTGATAGAGGGCTGTTGGACCGAAGTCCGGATGGTTTCTTATGGTTTGAACAAAGTCGGTGAGTTTCACGGGTTTGATCAGGATTCAGAATCAGATGTCAGGCAGTGAGGGGCATAGAGACGGAAGCCTTTTTCCCCTTCGAAGAGCCTGGAATCTTCTTCTTTCAAACCCGCGGCCTTGATCAACGCTCGATGTTCATCCTTGATTTCCATATTTTCTCCTCGTGTCTGATTGAAATCCTTATTGGTACCTCGAACCTCGTTCAAGTGAAGGTCCTCCATTCCTTCGATCACCGGGAGCGCGAAGATTGGCAAGGGCCCAGGGGACGAATCGAAATCAGGACACAACGTCTTGTCGTGCATCAGCCCGTTTCCGCCGTTCCAAGAGCCTTCTTGGCGTTTTCCAGTTCCTCCTGGTTGCGTTCCCATCGGTTCAGCAGTTTCTCGAGCTTTTTCCTGGTCTCTCCGTATTCGTTCAAAAGAGGAACGCTCTTCTTCTTATCCTTGAAAGTCTCCGGATCCGCAAGTTGTTTTCCCAGTTCTTTTTCCCGGGCTTCCAACTCTTCAATTCGCTGTTCCAATTCGGTCAGCTTGTCTTGGATCGGCTTGAGAATATTGTTGATCTGCCGTCTTTTTTCCGCCTTTTCACGTCGAAGCACCTTTCGGTTTGCAACATGGTTCAAGGCAGCGTCTTGATCCGGTCTATTTTGCCGGAGGGATTCCTCTTCGCCGTTTTCCGCGGCCAGACTTTCCAGACGGGCCAGATGATCGTCATATTCCTTCAGGGTCCCCGGATAGTCATGAATTTCTCCGTCGCGGATATCCCAAATCCTGGTGGCCAGCCTTTTCACAAAGTACTGGTTGTGGGAGACGAAGAGAAGCGTGCCGCCGAAATCGGCCAGGGCATCGATGAGGACCTCCGAGGAAATAATGTCCAGATGATTGGTGGGTTCGTCCATCACGAGCAGGTTCCCGGGCTTGACCAGAATCTTGGCCAGGGATACCCGGGCCCTCTCACCGCCGGAGAGGATTCCGATGGACTTGTCCACATCGTTTCCGGAAAAAAGAAAGGCCCCGCATATCCCCCTGACCAGGCTGACGGCTTCATGGGGAACCATCTGATAGACTTCTTCAAGGATGGTTTTCCTGGGATCCAACATTTCCGAATGGTGCTGGGCATAATAACTCATGACGGCGCCATGACCCATGGCGGCCTCTCCTGCATCGGGTGCCAGTTCACCGGCCAGTATCCTGAGGAGGGTGGTTTTACCCGAGCCGTTGGGACCAATGATGGCCACCCTTTCCCCTCTCATGACCTGCAGGTCGATGTCCCTGTAGAGAACATTTTCATCGAAACCCTTGCAGAGACCCCGAATGCTCAACACATCCCTTCCGCTTCGGGGGACCTCCGGGAATGAAAAGCGAATGGCCTTTTGTCTCTTGTGACCTTCTACAAGTTCCATCTTTTTCAGGAGCTTGATCTTGCTCTGTGCCTGCCGGGCCTTGGTGGCCTTGGCCTGAAATCTTTCGATGAATCTTTTGGCCTCCTTGACCTGCTGCTCCTGGTTTTTCGC
>CAYNYM010000020.1:2410-16577 GCA_964401325.1 uncultured Desulfobacteraceae bacterium
CAAGGGTCCTTTGCTCTTCCTCCCTGGCCTTGAGGTAATAGTCATAATTACCGGTATAGCTTCGAAGACCTTCCGGTTCAAAACTGAGGGTCTTTTTGATCTGCCGGTTTAGAAAATCCCGGTCATGACTGATAAGAATAAGAGCCCCGTTATAGCCCTGGAGGAATTCATCAAGCCAGCGCACCGATGGGAGATCCAAGTGGTTGGTGGGCTCGTCCAAGAGGAGTAGATCCGGGTTCTGATAGAGAAGGCTGGCAAGGGCGGCCCGCATTTTCCAGCCGCCGCTCAGGGATGCGACAGGCCTTTCGAGATCTTGGGGTTTAAACCCCAGACCCATCAAAATTTTTTCCGCCCTGTGTCCGGGGTATCGAATATCCAGGTCGGCCATCTCCTGATGCAGTTGGGCCAGCTTCGCAGCCAGGGCGGAACCCTCTTCCTGATCCGGAGGACACTTGAGTGCCTCTTCGACCTCTCGGATTTCATCTCTTATACGAATCCGGTCGGTGACGGCGTCTAGTGTGGCTTGAAGGAGGTTGCCGGACAGGGTTTCATGGATGTCCTGGGGAAGATACCCTATGAGGTTGCCTCTTGCGACCCTGATCTCCCCCTTGTCGGGCGTCATTTCGCCCACGAGGAGTCGCAGAAGGGTTGTCTTGCCGGATCCATTGGGCCCTGCCAGGCCGATCCGGTCGTTTGGTTCCACTTGAAATCCCACATCACGAAAGAGGTCCCTTTCCAGGAAGGACATGGAAAGATTGAAAACAGTCAAAAGGCTCATGTGTTCTTACTCATTACGCAATCAAAAAAGTATTTTTCCCGGGCTCACCCCCGGTCGAGGATATGAGGGGTAAAGTCGCAGGGTGATCATCTCCGGTTCATGCCGGAGGCCGAATCGCTTGACCTGGCACAATGTAATCTTTAATAGGGAAATTTGCAAGACAAGGTAGGGTCCCCAGATCCACCCACAGGGCATCATCTGTCCCGTGCATCGCGGGATGGCCTCCGATGTCCCTTTTCCATGTTTTTGGGACAGGAGTAACCCCGCTCAAGCGGGGCGGGCAAGGATCAACAGGATCCTTTTCATCTTTCATCCCGCCAAGTCGGGATGGATTATTTGAAACGGAGGGAAAAGGGCTGTGTTGCCATCGCCTGTCTTTTTTCATACAATAAATGATCATGAAACGTATACCAGGAGCCTGTTACTCGAAGTCATCGATATTCAATTGAATTTTTTACGACAAAAGAACAGGAGGCCGATACGATGGAAATTATCAGCAAGACGATTGGAGATATGCTGATTGAGACCGCCGAAAAATTTCCGGACAATGAGGCCCTGATCCACACGGAAATCGGTGTGCGCTATTCCTATGGCCTTTTCCTTTGGGAAACCGAGAGGGCGGCCAGAGGATTGATCGGTATGGGTGTTCAGAGGGGGGAAAGAGTGGCCCTGTGGGCCCCGAATATCCCTGAATGGTTCATCTCCCAAATGGCGGTGGCCCGGGCAGGGGCCCTCCTGGTCCCGATCGACCCCGGGGCTGAAAAGGAGGACCTGGCATATATCCTGAAACAATCAGGGTCCAGGACAATGATCATGGCACGGGGTGAGGAGGATGCGGAATATGTCGAGCTGATCGACGAGGTCCGGGATGAGGTGCCTCAACTTGAAAATATCGTGGTGTCGGCCACCCAGACCTTTCCCGATATGATGCCTTGGACGGAGCTTACCGCCATGGGCGAAGGCCTGCCTGCACAGGAACTCAAGGACAGGGAACACGTCATTCGGCCCGAAGACCCGGTGGCCATCATGTATACCTCTGGGACCACGGGCAGACCGAAAGGCGTTGTCCTGGATCATATGGGCCTGATCAATAAATCCCATGCTTCGATAAAAAGACAGGGATTGAACGAGGAGGACCGGTTGTGCCTGTTTTTCCCGGCCTTTCATATGTTCGGAAACACCTGTATCGCCCTGTCCGGGTTTTTGACCGGAGCGGCGGTGGTGATGCCCTGCGTAACCTTTGATCCTTCCAAGATCCTCAAGGCGATCTTTCGGGAGAAGTGCACGGCCGTGTATGGGTCACCCAGTATGTTCATCGCCCTTTTGGACCATCCGGAGTTCAATAAAAAGCGTTGGAAGACCGTGAAGAAGGGCACGATGGGGGGGGCCCCATGCCCCATGGAACTCATGAAACGCATTGTCAGTGATATCGGCGTGTCGGACATAACCGTGGGCTACGGGATCACGGAAGCATCCTCCTGGATTACCATGACCCACCCTGAGGATTCCCTGTACACGAGGGTCGGCACCATTGGAAGGCCGCTGGATTGTAACGAGGTGAAAATCGTCGACCCCGCCATGGGCGAACCCCTCCCCCCCGATACCCAGGGTGAAGTCTGTGTCAAGGGTTTCATCATGCAGTCCTATCATGATATGCCGGCGGCCACGGCCGCGGCTATTGACCCGGAAGGGTGGTTCCATTCAGGTGACCTGGGAAAGATGGATAAAGAGGGCTATGTTCGAATCACCGGGCGGTTGAAGGACGTGATTGTCAGAGACGGCATCGAGATTCATCCCACTGAGCTGGAAGAGCAGATCTACAGGCTGCCGGAGGTGTCGGAGGTCCAGGTTTTCGGCTTCCCCTATCCCGATCGGGGACAGGAGGTGGTCGCCTGGATTAAATTGAGAGATGGTATTGAAATCACGCCCGAGTCCTTCTCTGAAACCATCACTCAGCATGTGGTCCCTGAAAAGGCGCCCCACTTCATCAAGTTCGTGTCATCCTTTCCAACGACCCCTTCGGGCAAGGTGCAGAAGTTCAGGCTTTCCGAGATGGCCCGGGAGGAATATCTTTAGAGAAGAGCTTTTCGTGTTCCTGTTTGGTGCATTTGTCCATGATGACCGTAATGCCTGCATCGTGGGCCTTTTGGGCGGCCTTGTCATGGACGATACCCCGCTGCATCCACAGTACCGGAGCACCGATTTCGATGACCTGGTCTACGATGGGGGGGACACGGGCCGGATTCAGGAAGACATCCACCATGTCGATCCTGAAAGGGATATCTCTCAGACTCTTGAAACACGATCTTCCAAGGATCTTCTTCTGTCCGGGGTTGACCGGAACGATGTCATATCCCTGGGCCATCAGGTATTTGGCCACCCGGTGGCTGTCCCTGTCTTCCCTTGGGGAGAGCCCCACCACCGCGATAGTCTTGCTCCTTGCCAGAATCTCTCGGATTTCGTCGGCCGGCGGATTGGTGTCGTGCCGTTTGCCTTGAATTTCCGCCATGTTTTCCCCTGTTTGGATAAAGGATCACGGCCCGGGTTCAGGGTTCAAGATTCAAGGGTAAACTGATCATGGAAGGGTTCGGTTCCGAGACAAATGGAGAGGCCACCCGTTCTTGTAATATGCCAAGCCATCTTGCGCTGATACCGCCTTTGATAAGAGGACATGAAGGTCGATGAATTCAACGAGGTCTGCGATCAGTCCGGGCGATCTCCTCAACTGCGGAAGCGCGTGAAAGGAAAGGATCCAAAAAAAAGCCGTTTCTTGATTGCGCGCTAGGAATTCAGAATATCCTTGACCTTATCCACCTTTTTTTTCGCATCCATGGCCTTTTTCACCCCCGGCACCTGTTCCATCACCTTTTCAGCCATTTTATCTTCCACGGCAGGAGGCGCCTTCTCTCCTTCTTTCTCGTCCTGCTCCTGGTCGGCATCGGCGAGGATTTCTTTTTTTACATGCCTGAATTCCTTTATGGCGCCACCGAGACCCTTTCCGATATCCGGCAGCCTTTTGGCGCCGAATAGCAGAAGAACGATAACGGCAATAACGATTAATTCAGTGGTTCCAAGACCGAACATATTTGTCTCCTCGTGTGTTTTGCGGGGCGAACCCCTATTCAATTCTCAAAAAATCGAAAAAATCGGGCGGAGGAAAATCCGACTGGGGATTGATCTCCATGATTTTCAACCGGTTGAGTATAAAGAGTGCCGCGCTGACACCTGGCCCCGGTCCCGCCGGGCTTTCGCAATAGGGGCTTTTCAAGCCGCACGAAGGGCTCTTATCCTTGAGGAGCACCCTTGTCGCTCCGGTCAGCCGTGCCAGGTAAAGGGATTGTCTGGCCCCTCTCAAATAGGCGTCGGTCACATCGTCACCCTGCGCGCTGATCAACCTCGCTTTTCCCGATAGGACATCATGACCGTCGCCTCCCACGATGTTGGCAGGCGGGCGCGGTGTGGGGAGCCCCCCAAGTTGCTCGGGACAAAAGGGGACAACACAGGTCGATGACGCCAGTTTGATAAGACCCGGGCAACCCCGTTCTCGGGCGTCGTATCTGCAATGAACCCCAAGAAGACAGGCACTGATCAGAAGAGGGTAAGCTTTGGAGGGGTAAGTTTTCTCAGTCTGTAAGCTGGATGGGGTCCTCTTTGTCATGCCTCGATTCCACCGAACCGATATGAAAAGCTGTTTCGCCCATGGCATTGAGGCGCAGAATAATTTCGTCCGTCTCCTCTTCACTGACCACAATGACCAGGCCGAGTCCGTTGTTGAAGGTCCGCATCATCTCTCGGGAGGGAATCTTGCCTTGGTTTTGGATTACTTGAAAGACTGCGGGTCGCGTCCAGGTCGAGGTATCGATGACGACCTTGCACTGTTTCGGCAGGATACGCGGCAGGTTTTCAATGAGCCCCCCTCCCGTGATATGGGCGATGCCGTAAATTCGAAAGTTCCGCCTCAGGTTTTTGATGGCCCTGGTATAAATCCGTGTAGGTACCAGGAGTTCCTCTCCAAGGGTTCGGCTGAATTCCTCCACGTGGTCCTCGACGGACATCTTGAGTTCTTCGAAAAAGACCTTGCGCACCAGGGAGTATCCGTTACTGTGGAGACCGCTGGATGCAATTCCGATCAACTGATGACCGACGGCAATTTCCGAGCCGTCAAGGAGTTGGTCGTTGTCCGCCAGGCCGATTACGAATCCGGCCAAGTCATATTCATCCTGGTCATAAAAACCGGGCATTTCTGCTGTTTCACCGCCTATAAGAGAGCAGTCGGCCTCCTTGCATCCCGCGGCAATGCCCTTAACCAGCGAAACGGCCTTTGTGACGTCCAGTTTTCCCATGGAAATGTAATCCAGCATAAACAGGGGGTTGGCGCCCTGGACCATGATGTCGTTCACGCACATGGCCACCAGGTCGATACCCACGGTATCATGCTTATCCATCATAAAGGCCACTTTAAGCTTGGTTCCCACACCGTCCGTAGAGGCCACCAGCACGGGGTTTTGAATATCCTGAAGGTGGAGAGAAAACAGACCGGCAAAACCACCGATATCGGTAATCACACCCGGTTTGAAGGTCTTGCTGACAACGGGTTTGATGAGCTTTATGAACCTGTTACCCTCATCGATATCAACACCCGCCTCGGCATACCTGTCTTTTTTCGTATTGCCCGTCGTCATAGTATACATATCCTGTTTGTTGTCGATAAAAAGAAGAACCGGCCATCACTGATGGGTATATCTTCCTTCCCACAATCCTGTCAACGGTTTTATCCCGAAAAGAATATCCCTTTGATCGTTTCGGATCTACAGGGATACCCGAAGGTGGTCATAGGCCACCGTGACTCTGAAAGAGAGCCCATGGTCGGCCAGGATTTGATCCACGGTCTTCTGCCACTGTTCCTGATTCAGGGGAACCGGATAGGGTTGCTGGGTAGATGGTCCGCATAAGGGGCTGCCGGGCTCGTATTTCTTGGCCATGGTGTTGGCCGGATCGCCGTACACCTGGTCGCCGTCACCGATGTGTACCAGGTAGGTTTCTCTTCGGGGTCTCCACGCTTTGATGAATTCCAGGGCTCGCTGAAAGCTCATGTGGTTGAGCCTGTTTTCCCGAGGTTCATTGAGCCAGAAGGATTGGATGACCAGGTAATCGGTATCACACAAGGCCTGGGGGCATTCGGGAAGGTCGACAAAATCGGAGGTGTAGACCAATCGGATTCGTGTCCCATCCGTGCCCCGGGTCCGAATCACATACCCGACGGACCCCGGGGCGAATCCGCCGTGGTTCGTCTTGAAGGGTGTCAGTTCAAATTCCTTGAAGACATAGTTTTGACCGGGTTCAACAGGACGAATTTCGATAACCCCCGATTGTACCAGGTACCCGAAATGACTTCCGATCACCTCCCAGCTCTCCCGGGTCACATAGACCGGGATGGGACCGTAGCAATCCCTTGGGCGGCTCCGTTTATAGGAGCAGAGGGCATCCAAGCCCAGGTAATGATCCCCGTGTTCATGGGTCAAGAGAACACCGTCCAACCTTTCGAGTTCATAGGGTTCCAACTGGGAGGCGATGTCGGGCCCGCAGTCGATGAGGAGCTTGCTCTCCCCGCGCAGAAGGAGGGCCGTGCGCTTTCGACTCTGATTTTTTAGGCGCATCTCGCGGCAGATGCGGCAATCGCAACTCAGTTCCGGAACGGGCCATGCTCCGCCGGTACCGAGAAAAACAAGATCAAGGGAAGGCATGAAATCCTCCGTGACGGGGAAAAGGGTTGTTTCGATGAACGGTTCACGCTGATATGCGCGATTCCTTTTGCAGGATTCTGCATTTTAAAAAGTCGCTTAACCCCCATGCTTACCCCGCGCTTGTCCAAACGAGGACCGGTGGCGTCCCAACGAGGGATGGGAATAGGGGCTTGGCAGGGCGATGGAGAATCAAGAAAATGAGTCAGGAACTGACGAGAACCTTGAGAAGAAGATCTCCCCGGTTTCCATCTTTTTCCTGTTTTCCCAAACCGATCAGGCGGAGGGTGGTACCGTCACGGATTCCCGGAGGCACGACCACCCTCAGGATTCGCTTACGGTAACCCCAGGGGACATTGATCAGCTTGCGGGTTCCGGACCGGGCTTCGCGGGGGGTGATGCTGATGTGTCCATAGAGATTGGGGCTGCCTGAACTGCCAACCGCCCGGATGCTCTGGAGATGATGGGATCGGCTTTTTTCCGTGGTGGAGCGTATCCGGCTGGTCATGCCCAATGCCGGCAATTTTAACAGCAATTTCAGGGAAACCATGCCGACTGCAAAACCCCCGATATGGGCCCACCAGGCGATGCCTGCCGCCTGGCCGTGACTCCCCGCGGCACTGAGAAACTGGAAGACAAACCATATGCCCAGGAAGACAAAGGCGGGGAGTTCCACGAAAAAAGGCAAAAAGAAAATAGGGATAAGGGTCAGGATTTTCGAGCCGGGGTAGAGGAGAAGATAGGCCCCCATGACACCTGCAATGGCGCCGCTGGCACCGATGGTAGGCATGGGGGAATGCCAGTTCATTGAAAGATGCGTGAGTCCGGAGGCCCAACCGCACAACAGATAAAAGAGGAGATACCTCAAATGCCCGAGACGATCTTCCACATTGTCGCCGAAGATATAAAGGGACCACATGTTTCCGAGGAGATGCCAGAATCCCCCATGGAGAAACATAAAAGTGAAAAGGGCAATGACCTGCTGTCCAAAGGTGAAGTGAGAAGCGATTTCAGGGATGGAATAGCGGACAGGGACCAGACCGTAAGTCAGGATAAAAAGGCGCTCGTCCGAACCCTTCATCATCTGAACCAGGAAGAAAAGGACGTTGATACCGATAATGAGGGTGTTGATGATAGGATAGTTCTTGGATTCGATTGTGTCACGGATAGGTATCATGGGTGATTTATTCTGGTTTGAAAAACCTGGCCCTCAGGGCCAGGTCAGAGACGATAGGCTCTGCCGTGGGGCGCTGCACTAGGGGTCGCAATTTCAATTCGGCATTCATTTGATCTTTGCACTTTGATATGACTTGCTCGTGTTCCTGTCATCCCCCCTTTTCGGGGTTAACCCTGGCCTGGTCCTCTGATCCAGAATCCATTGCTTACTCAGGCCATGTCCTTTCCCAAGGGGATCTTCGATGTGCGTGGATTTTACACATGCGCGTCAACAATTGATCATACACTATTCGGCATGTCAAAGGAACCCGGTGTTTTCCCCTGATCCACCATCAAGGCATCATCTGTCCCGCGCGTTGCGGGGTCTTCTCGCTTCATGGCGGGTATGCTGCAAATAGCGATTTTGTGATGCCTTCGGGAACGGTTCTCCCATGGGGCCGTCAGAAAGGGGGCGAGGGTGGTCAAACATTTTCAGGGGTGCTGAGATTGCGTTCACCCCTGTGTGTCTATAAACCTTGGATTTCTCGGGGCCCTGCCGCCATACCCCTTCAGGGCCTTCTGTCCCTTTCTAAGTCCTTTGATATCCTTGAGTAGTCTGTCTCTATTATCGTGGACAAAGGCCTCTATCTGCCTATCGATATCCTGAATGGATTGGATAATACGTGCGACATCGTCCAACAGGGACCGTGCCCTCCTGTCTCTCGGGGCATCGGGTGCTCCATTGACAGACACCTTTAAACGGGGGTTATGGGCGGAAATTGCGCGTTGAAGACCCTCCCTCCTTTTGAAGAGCTCAAAAAAAAACTCCATTTTGTTTTCCATGACCAGGTCCTTTTGCCTTTGGGCAAGATCTTTCATTTCCAAAAACAAATCGCGCTTTTCAAATAAATCATCGGTCTTTTGCATGGTTTCCACCAGCCCTCCCGGAACCTTTGTTAAGCAAATTGGATGCCAGAGGCACTCTTTTTCGCAGACGGCCTCTTGGGTGAGGGAACCGGGGCATCAAGCGTATCCTCTCGGATACCCCGATGCCGCAGGAACCGAGCGGACCCCGCGGCTTCACAGGAGAGCGCAGGGACGCCCATTTCGCCCCGAGGCCTTGTCAAAAATGCTCCTTGCATGAAGGGGCTATATGCAGGGAATGTCAAAAATATGACACTTCCCGGGGTGTGAAGATGGATTTTTCGCAGGCTGACCGTCGCGCCAGTTTTTCTGAAAAGTTGTTTAATTACAGACTATTATATCTCAAAAGGATGTGATCTGAAGGTCTGGTGGAAAATGGCATGGGATGTGCTTAACAAGATGTTCGTGGTGTTTACTGTGCCGGGACTCATCCGCATTTAATCGAAGTCAGATCCAGCGTATGCCTTTTGGACACTTGAAGGAATGAAGGTTTTGGTCATGGCCATTTTTTTCAAAAACAAGGGCGCATCGGGAAGATCGATGGAACCGGGGCAACGCGGGCGGCGATGCACCTCGGGCAATCAATGCTCGTGAAAAGACCTGACACAGGCAACGAAGATTTTGCCGCCCGGTTTTGAACCCAAGGATTTCCAAGAAGGAGGACGTGCAATGAAAAGGCGAGCGACCGGTCTTCTCTACTGGGCGGGACCTCTTTTGACCCTGGTGCTCCTGTTTCCGGGGCTTTCCCACGGCGGGGACGCTATCTGCAAGACACGCGTCCCGAGAGGCATATACATCGAGCTGACCGAGGATTTCTATGAAACCCTCAAGGACGAAGGGGCCCGGGGGACGAAGGTGTACGGCAGTGACCCCTCCGCGGAATACCTGCGACAGATTGCCGTATCAACGAGGTTTATGGTTGAAACAAACCTTCAGATTCTGAGACTTCAAGAGGAAATCATCCGACTGTTCGACACCCCTTCCGAACACAATAGGAAATGAGATCAGCCTTGAACATCTTTAGACATGCCGTTTTTGTCCTTGCCTTCCTCTTGGGCTGGATGGGTCCGACCTCAAAGGCCGCCGCCGTCAATAAGGCCGTAGACTTTAGGCTGAGCCTCGACGGCACCAGGGCCGGGTTTGTGGTTCTGCTCGACGGTTGCCCCGATTACAGCCTGAAATCCCTTCAGAAAAACCAGGTCTCTCTCACCCTCTATGACACGGTTTCAACTTCACAGTTGGACCGGCATCTTGAAGCGAAGAACGGGGTCGTGACAGTAGAAAAGGGCGATTCCTCTTCTTCTCTCCGTTTTATGATTCCATTAAAGGCAAACTTAAGGGACATCCGGACGTCATGGCTGGCTGAGAAAAAGCTCTTCTTCCTGTCCATGGA
This sequence comes from uncultured Desulfobacteraceae bacterium, assembly GCA_964401325.1. Lineage (GTDB taxonomy): Bacteria > Desulfobacterota > DSM-4660 > Desulfatiglandales > HGW-15 > CAYNYM01. Next base: position 12,402 of record CAYNYM010000020.1, read on the forward strand.
GCTGGCGGGTGAAAAGGAAAAAGTCAAAGAGATCCGACCCGGGCCGGTGACGCTGGAAAATCTCCGCTTCGGAATCCAGGACACCTTTACTCGCATGGTCGCCGATTTGAGCAGACGACCCTCCTGGGAACTGATTTATCGAAATGGGGACAGGATGACGCTTCGGGTCGAGGCTGACAAGGTGACCCTCAAGAGGGAGAAATATACGGGCCTCAGAAGAATCAGGGAGGCGGCCCTGAATCAAAAAAAACACTATGTGGATCTGGATATCAGGCTGGAGAACCCAACGAATCACTTCAGGGTTTTCTGGCTCAAAAAGGGCGACAAACTGGTGACGGATTTTTGTGATCAACCCCTGGAACTCTTTGATGCGACCCTCCGCCTTCATGCGGACAAGAATGGAAAACGGGGAAGACCGGAAGGGATCGCAGAGGCAAGCCGGGGTCCAGAGGCGCCGCAGCAAACATTCGAGAATGGGGAAGGCATCCGGAAAGGGCAGGGGGAGCCGGAGGCCGCCGTCGAGTCCACAGAGTCGCTCCGCCGGGAAGTGGGATTCATCGTGAGGCAGGGAATCCAAAGGGGCGCAGGGCCGGGCAAGGAGGAAATACCGGACAACAAAACCTCGCCCCAACAGATCCATGCCGTGCAGATCAGGGTCGAACCGGATGTTGAAAAATTCTTGCCCGAGGGCCTCTACAATCGGGAATGGGTGCACCATTTGAGCGCGGAGGAGGCCTTTCTCATCGGCCGTATTCAGGAGGCCTGGGAAATCAAGAATTTTGAAAAGGGGATCACACTCATGGAGCGGTTTCTTAAGAAATTTTCTCAATCCCCCATGCGTGAAACCCTTTCCTTCCTTATCGGAGATTTTCGCCTGGCCCTCCTCAAGAGAGGGAATAAAGATATCTTTCCTCAGGTCATGGGAAGTTACGCCAATGCCATATCCCGGTTTAAGGAGTCGGGAAAGATACCAAGGACCTACGTCAGAATGGCCCAGGCCAATGGTTTCGTGGGAAGGGATTATGAGGCCATCGGCTATCTCAATAGGGCCGTGAGCCAATTCAGGGAAGGCGACCATCTTCCCCTGGCCTATCTGAATCGAGGAAAGATCTTCCTGCGGGTAAATCAGCCCGACAGGGCCATCGAGGATCTCAAGATGGTTTTGAACCGATTCCCTCAATCCCCTGTGATGGAGGAAGCCCGGTACGAGATCGCCAAGTATTTTTTCAGCATCGGGGCCTATGAGGAGGCCGGGAGGAGGTTCGAAGAACTGACCGACATCAACCCGGACTTCCATTTGGAATACCCCGGATGTCTCAGCCTGATCGCCCAGAACTACTTTTACCAGAAAAATTATGACAAGGCGCGAGAGTATTATTTCAAGGCACTGAACATCGGGCATCAGTCGGAGGCCTCGGATTTGCTGCTTTCACACATTGGTGACACCTATCACCAGCAGTCAAAGGAACGGGAAGCCGAAAAGTTCTACAAATTGGCCATTGAACAGAACCCTGAGGGGGAAGGGGCCGCCATCGCCAAATTGCGCCTTGCGGATTACTCGTCAGGTGTAAAGGCCTTTCAACAGATTCACAAAGAAAACCTGAATAGCGCCATCGGGGACCTGGCCCTCTTAAACCTCGGCAAAAGGTTCTATGAGAGGAAGCAGTATCAGATGGCCATGGACACCCTGCGAAAGGTTATGGAGAAACCCAGCCAGGCCGAAATTTTCGGAAAGACGAAGGATTTGTATGCCAGGGCGGCTGGAGCGGAAATTAAGCGACTTTACCGGGATCGCGACTATGAGAAGGTTATCGGCCTTCGGCAGTCTCAACAAATTCCTACACTTGGAAAGATGGACCCTGAGGCCTACCTCATGGTGGCACAATCATACTATCACCTGCGGCAGTACCCGGATGCCGTCGCCCTGTTTGCCCAGATAAGACCCTATGATCTGTCTCTGAGGTCAAAGGGAACTTATTACCGAAACCTGGCGGACAGCTATATTCAGAATGACGAGGAAGACAAGGCGGAAAGGCTTCTTATAAATGTCGGAAAGGACAAACTCATGGGGCCCGACCAACAGAAGATCCGCATCATGCTGGCGGGGCTGCGCAGGAAAAAGGGAGACCTGAAGGGGGCCTATGAGCTCTTTGACGCATTGGTCTCAGGCAAGCGAATGCTCCCTGATAGTGAAATTGCCGGGGCCTACCTTGAAATGGGCAAGATCTCAAACTCTCAAAGACAATACGAAAAGGCCAGGGATTCCCTTAACCGATGTGTCGTCCTTGCAGAAAAGGACAGAAGCGATCGAGGTCTCGTGCAATCGGCATGGGTCGAAATGGGCAAGGGTTACTACGGTGACGGGAATTACAAACAGGTGATCAGGGCCTTCGGGAAGGCCTTTGATTTGGGGTATGGTCATGAAAAAGGGGACTATTGGGATATCAACTATCTGTTGGCTCTGTCTTACCTGAAGACAGGGAATCACGGGGAGGCCGAACGACTGTTCAACGCCATCTCCGATGAAGGGGACCCTGTTTTGCAGCAGAAGGCCCAGATCAAAATGGGGATGATCGATCTGGAAAAACAGTTGAATCGGTTGCCCCTTGCAAAGGAAGCCAAAGTATCAACATTTTAACCCATTGATGAACCAAATAAATTATGTCGAACAATCATGAAAAAAATATCTTATGGACGGCAACGGATACGCCGATACCCGGGGACTTATGGAATCGTCTGGAAGGGCAGGGTTACAAAATGATGCTCGCAGAAATCAATGGGGATCCCTTGGAGAGAATCCGGAAGACGTCCCCCTGTCTGTGGGTGGGCCGGATGGACGGAAGGTCCGAAGAAGAATTGAATATCCTCGGAAATATCAGGTCGTCATTCCATGACTTACCTATCATCCTTCTCAGTGCTAATCCCAACGTCGATATGGCCGTGAAGGCCATCAAGCTCGGGGTCCATGATTACATGCCCAAGGGGGCCTCCTCCGAGAGACTCCTGCTGACCGTTGAGGGCGCGCTCAAACATCCTGCCGGTCTGGAAGTGCGTCGCCCCGTGAGCGCATGGGAGGATGGAGGGAGGCATAACCCCATAGCCGTCGATCCGGTGATGCTCAAACTCATCGCCCTGGCAAAAAAAATCGCCCGAAGCCGGACGACTGTCCTGATCCAGGGGGAGAGCGGCACGGGCAAGGAGGTCATCGCCCGTTTTATCCATCAAACCAGTGAGAGGCATCAAGGTCCCTTTGTGGCGGTCAACTGCGCGGCCCTTCCTGAAACCCTTCTGGAGAGCGAGCTTTTCGGCCACGAAAGGGGCGCTTTTACCGGTGCGGTGTCTCGAAAGAAGGGAAAATTCGAACTGGCCAACGGCGGGACCCTGTTGCTGGATGAGATCAGTGAAACCGCGGTCTCCATTCAGGCAAAACTCTTGAGGGTATTGCAGGAAAGAGAGATCGATCGTGTGGGAGGGCAGTTCGCCGTGCCGGTAGATGCCCGTGTCATTGCCACGACGAACAGGGACCTGGAGGCGGAGACCCGGGAGGGGCGTTTTCGTCTTGATCTTTTCTACCGGCTAAACGTCGTTCCTCTTCATCTGCCGCCCCTCAGGGAGCGGGTGGACGACATCGCACCGCTGGCAAATTTTTTTCTTAAGACCCATTGTTCCTTCAATCAAGTTCCGGTTAAAAAGCTGGCCTTGAATGCCGAGCATTTTCTCCAGCAGAGACCCTGGCCGGGAAACGTCCGAGAGCTGGAGAACCTGATGGAACGGGCCACTCTCTTGATAGACACGAATTCTATCCGGAGGGAAGATCTTGAAGCCATCAGTATGCCTGATGCGAAGAGCGATTCGCGGGAGGCCCCGATCAAGCACGTTCTCCCCCTGAAGGACATGGAGAAAAAGATGATATTCCGGGCCCTCAACGATTATAAGGGAAACCGGACCCACGCTGCAAAGGTCCTGGGAATCAGTGTCCGGACCCTGAGAAACAAGCTTCACGAATACCAGGATGGCACAAAGACCGAGGCGCTTCTCGCGGGGGAAGGCTAACTGGATTGTCAAAAATATGACGGATCACGGGAGTGTTTTGCTGAAATGAAAGCCACATCCAGACAAAGGGGACCTTGCCCCTTTTTCCCGTCGTCCGCTTTTCGGAGGAATGGTCGATGACGG
>CAYNYM010000021.1:0-881 GCA_964401325.1 uncultured Desulfobacteraceae bacterium
CGGCGACTTCTCCTCTGATATATGAGGAGGCCTCGTCGATCTCATCCATGCTCATGTTGCTGGGCCCGCTGATGTTCATCAAGAGTCCCCTGGCTCCGCTGATGGAGATATCTTCCAGCAGGGGGCTATTCACGGCCTCCTTGGCCGCATCCACGGCCCGGGTCTCACCACTGGCCCTTCCGGTTCCCATGATGGCCGTTCCCATCTCCTGCATGACCTTCTTGACGTCGGCAAAGTCAAGGTTGATGAAACCGCTGCTCATAATCAGATCCGAAATTCCTTTGACCGCATGAAGCAGGACATCATCGGCCCGAACAATAAGATCCCTGAAAGAAGAATTTTTGTCCCCTATGGCCTTTAGGCGCTCATTGGGAATAATGATCAGGGTATCCACCTCCTTCTTCAGCTTCTCGATGCCCTCAAGGGCCCGGGTCATGCGCTTTTCCCCCTCAAACTTAAAGGGTTTGGTCACCACGGCAACGGTGAGGGCACTGCTTTCGCGACTTTCCCGGGCGACCACCGGAGAAGCCCCCGTACCGGTACCACCGCCCATACCGGCGGTGATAAAGACCATATCGGCCCCGCCCACCGACTCCCGGATCTCCTCGATACTCTCTTCGGCGGACTGTCGGCCGATCTCCGGATCGGCACCGGCCCCGAGGCCCTTGGTGACCGTCGCTCCGAGCTGAACCCTTCGAGAGCAACTCGAACGCTCGAGATCCTGACTATCCGTGTTGGCCACCATAAAATCAACCCCCTTGAGCTTGGCGAGGATCATATTGTTGATGGCATTGCCGCCAGCACCCCCGACGCCGACAACTTTGATCTTGGCATCGTACCGCTCTCTTTCTCCCACAAATTCAAACTGCATGGATCCGTCC
>CAYNYM010000021.1:977-16285 GCA_964401325.1 uncultured Desulfobacteraceae bacterium
GACCGCGACGATCACTGAGCCCTTTTTTCTCTGCCCTCTCTCTGCACACTCTGTGAAGAGAGGTCGACCGGCCCGAATTTTCCATCCCAAAACGCGAGACTTGAATAGTCTCGGGCCCAAAGACATCAAGCCGGCCCTTGACGGTTGAGTACCGAACCACCCACCCTCACTTTCAGACCACATCCTTGAACCACTTTTTCATCCTCTCCATGACACGGGCAAAAATGTTGGAATCTCTGATTCTAAACTTCTTGCCCGCTTTGTTCCGTTTCGCACCGTAGATGACCAGTCCAACGGCCGTGGCAAACATGGGTTTGTTGACCACGTCCACCAGTCCGCTGATGCTCTGGGGATACCCGGTTCTTGAGGGGGCGTTGAAAATCTGTTCGGCGATCTCCGGGATTCCGGGGAGTTCCGCCGAACCGCCCGTTACCACCACACCCGAATTAATGGTGTTTTCAAAGCCCGATCGGACCAACTCATCATAAGTAAGGATGAAAATCTCCTCCACCCTCGGCTCCAGAATCTCTCCCAGGATCTGGCGGGACATGACCCTGGGTTTTCTCCCGCCCACTCCGGGAACCTCAATCGTCTCATCCTTTCCGATCATGGAGGAAAGAGCACACCCATACTTTATCTTGATTTTCTCCGCCTCGATTCTCGGGGTTCTCAGACCGATTGAGATATCGTATGTGAGATTGTCCCCGCCCAGGGCCAGGACCGATGTCTGCTGTATCATGCCCCTGGAAAAAACGGCCATATCCGTCGTGCCGCCCCCAAAATCAACGAGGGCTACACCGAGTTTTCGCTCTTCCTCAGACAGCACCGCCTCGCTTGAAGCCAGGGATTCGAGCACGATATCACAGACGTCCAGACCTGCCCGGTTGCAGCACTTGATGATGTTCTGCGCGGAGGTAACGGCCCCTGTGACGATATGGATCTTGGCCTCCAGCCTCACACCGGCCATGCCGAGGGGATCGGTGATGCCGTCCTGCTCATCCACGATAAATTCCTGGGTCAGGACGTGAATGACCTCCCTGTCCATGGGGATGGCCACGGCGCTGGCTGCTTCGATTACCCGGTCGATGTCCTTCTTCGTGACCTCTCTTTCCTTGAGGGCAATGACGCCGTGGCTGTTGAAACCCTTGATATGCCCGCCGGCAATGCCGGCGTAAACGGAACTGATCTCACAACCGGCCATGGTTTCAGCTTCCTCTATGGCCTCCTTGATTGAGTTCACGGTCCTTTCGATGTTGATGACCACACCCTTTCGAAGCCCTTCGGAGGGGTGTGTTCCGATGCCTATAACTTCTATGGCTTCCGCCCGTACCTCGCCCACAACAGCACATATCTTCGTCGTGCCGATATCCAACCCTACGATGATGTCGCCAGCCATATTCCCGCTTCCTATTATCCTTGACAGATTCAACCCTTTCTGAAGGAAACAACCGCAGCATCTTGATAGTTCAGGTTGATGCCTTTCACCATGCGGATGCGACCGGTATCCTTGAGGTGTTTCACCAGTTTTCGCAGGTCTCCTATTCTCTCGCTCAGTTCACTTCCCCTGAGCTTGATTGCCAGAGGAAGAGAAGAAAAGTAGAGTGCAACATTGCCGTCTTTTTTCACATGGATCTCCGAGAGTTCATTTAAGGACCAGGGTGTTTCTTCTTTTTCAAGAAGGCTGAGGACTTCAACGGCACAGACCAAACGCTCGTTTCCGTCGATTTCATCCTTTCCGATTCCCGTGATGATGGGATAGTCCAGCTCTCCCGTTTCTCCCGCTTCCGTAAAGACCTCCCCCCATCGATTCATATAGTACAGTTCGTCTGCGGCGACCAGCGCCCAGGCCTTCTCCTTTTTTACCCCTAAGATAAGGGTATGGGGAAATCGTTTTTCGAGATCGACCGTCCGAATCCACGGCCGTTTTTCGATATTCTCTTTTATTTCGTTCAGATCAATAGACAACAGGCTCACATCCCCCTGAAGACCGATCGATTCCAACAACTCGCCCTTTTCTTCCTCCTCGATGCCCGTCACCACAATCCGGTCGAGAAGCAGATAGGGCGATTTCAGGAGACAACTGTACAGATAGACAAAGAGCAGACTGATCACCACAAGCCCAATCATGAGACATGAAAACTTGGCCAGGCAAGACCCCGCGACGAAAAAAATCCTCCGTACGGCCGAAAAGTCTTTCTTTTTCCGGGCCGTCTGCCGTTTCGGCCCCTTCTGGCGTTTCATGGAAGATCCCCTGTAGAGCGTGCTCACTGTTCTTCCCGTCCAACGATTTTAATTTCCGTTTCGAGTTCCACACCGGCCGTTTTCCTCACCGCCCGGCGGGCCATTTCCATCAGCGTCAGGATGTCCTTTGCCTTTGCCTGCGAGGCGTTTACAATAAAATTGGCATGATCCGGAGAGATCATGGCCCCTCCCACACGTTTTCCCTTTAGCCCGGCCCTCTCAATCAATCGTCCCGCAAAATCATCGGGAGGATTCTTGAATACGGAACCCGCGCTCGGGAAGCCAAGGGGCTGCCTTTCGAGACGCTGTCGGAGGTATCCTGAAATACCGGCCGTCACACGTCCGGGCTCGGCGGGCGTCAAACCGAAGACCACCTGCAGGATGACACTTCCTTCGGGGATCGACAAATTCCGATAGGAAAATCTCAGATCCGACCGATCCGCCCAGGAAATTTTCCCCAGCCGGTTTGCCGTTTGCAGCCCTTTGACACGTATTCCCACTTCTCCACCCCAGGCCCCGGCGTTCATGGCGACCGCACCGCCGACAGTTCCAGGGATACCCGCGAGAAACTCCAGACCTCCCAGTCCGGATCTTTTGCAGAAGTTGAGAAGTTCCGCAACCGCCAGCCCGCCCCCCGAAAGCACCCTGGTTTTATCCGCCTCATCGCATGTAACGGTCGCCAGTTCCCCTTGAAGAATCATGGCCACCCCGGGGATTCCGCCGTCTTTGACCAGAAGATTGCTGCCCCTTCCCACAACCAGGTGGGGCAGTTCTTCCCTGTGGAGAAAGGACAGGAGTTCCCGCAAGTCCTTCATTCCCTGAACGTGGCAAAGGGCATCCGCATTCCCGCCGACCCGGAAGGTCGTATACTCCTTCATGGGGCAATCGAATCGCACTCCCTTACCGCAGATTTGAACCAGTTCTTCTTTCTGCCGCTCGTCCATGGGCACCCTGATGATCGGATCGTATTTAGGCGCTTTCTAAGAATGCCTCTCCTATTCGATGAATATTTCCGGCCCCCAGAGTCATCACCACATCGCCCGGCTTGGCAATCTGCAAGAGGACCTCCATGATCCGGTCCTGGCTCTCACAAAGGACCACGTCCTTGTGGCCATGCTCTTTGATACCTCGGTACAGCCACTCCGAATCGACCCCTTCGATGGGTTTTTCTCCCGCGGGGTAAATGGGGCTCACAAGGAGCATGTCCGCGTCATTGAAACTGGTCACAAACCGCTCATAGAGGGCCTTTGTGCGGCTGTACCGGTGGGGCTGAAACACCACGATAAGGCGTCTTTCCGGCCAGCACTCCCTCGCGGTTTCAAGCGTGGCGGCGATCTCCGTCGGGTGGTGCCCATAGTCATCCATGACGAGCACACCCTGTTTGTCGCCCTTGATGTGAAACCGCCTCGCCAGACCCCCCAAATTTCTGAGGCCCCTTTTGATGTCCTCGATTTCCATTTCCAGTTCGAGCCCGACGGATATGGATGCCAGGGCATTCAGGACGTTATGGTTGCCCGGCATCCCCACGACGACCCGGCCCAGGGATTCATTGCGGAGAAGGACCTCGAAACTGGCTTCCAGTTCTCCTCTTTCGATATCCCTCGCCCTGAGATCCGCCTGTGAGGTCATGCCATAGGTAAAACACCTCTTTCTGAGTCTGGGAAGGATCCCCTGGATCTCCTTGTTGTCCAGGCAAAGAATGGCAAGGCCGTAAAAGGGGATTTTGTTGATAAAATCGACGAAGGTATTCCTGATGGCATCCATGTCCCCATAATGATCCATGTGCTCCTGATCGATATTGGTGACCACCGCGATGGTCGGAGAGAGGACTAAAAAGGACCCGTCGCTCTCGTCCGATTCGGCCACAAGAAAATCCCCCTGCCCCAGTTTGGCATTGGAACCGCCCCAGATGTCCAGTCTTCCCCCAATGACCACCGTGGGATCAAGATTACCGCCGGTCATGATAGACGCCACCATGGAGGTGGTCGTCGTTTTGCCGTGAGCCCCGGCAATGGAGATACCGTATTTGAGCCGCATCAACTCGGCCAACATTTCCGCCCGGGGAATGACAGGAATGGCCCTGTCACCGGCCTCCAGGATCTCCGGATTCTCCCCACCCACGGCGGAGGAATAGACGACCACGTCGGCCCCTTTGATATGATCCGCCCGGTGGTCTGAATAAATCCGTCCCCCCAACTGGGAAAGCCGTCTGGTTACGGGCGATTGCTTGGTGTCGGAACCACTGACCTCATACCCCAGGTTGAGGAGAAGCTCGGCAATGCCGCTCATGCCGATGCCGCCGATGCCGACAAAGTGGATATGTTTTGCCTTACCGAATGTTTTCATAAAATTCCCGCCAGGTCCTCGTTATTGAAAAGATATGGACAGGACCAAAGCCCTTGGCTTTTCTTACTGACCCGCCAAATGGTGAAGACCTTGAAACGCACCAGTCCTTCACCCCGTCATCTCCATGAGACGGTCCACGATCACCTCGGTCGCCTCGGCCCGCCCCGCGGCCTTCGACCGCTTACCCATCTCCTCGAGGCCCGCATGGTCCTCCATGAACCTCACAAGAAAACCGGCCAGGATCTTTCCTGTCAAATCTTTTTCGAGCAACATCTCGGCCCCCCCGGCCTCAACCAGCACCCGGGCATTGGTCTCCTGATGGTTGTTCGTGGCGTAGGGATAGGGGATGAGGATCGCAGGCTTTCCCAGGGCGGCCAACTCCGAGACGGTTGTCGCGCCGGCCCGGCCAACGACCAGATCGGCCCGGCCATAGGCCTCGGCCATATCTTCGATAAAGGGTTCCACCTTTCCCTGGAGTTTGTCCGCCCGATAGGCCTCCGTGACCCGTTCATAATCGATCTCTCCGGTCTGGTGAATCACCCCCGGTTCTTTTCCCATTTTCTTGAGGACCCCCAGGGCGACCACAAAGGCGTCGTTGACGGCCCGGGCCCCCTGGCTGCCGCCGGTCACCAGGACCGTAAATTCCCTGTTCTTTTTCACCTTGGACGCCCCGACAAGCAGTTCTCGGCGGACGGGATTGCCCGTGAGAATCAGGTTCCCGCCCGGGAAGTGCTCCCGGCTTTCTTCAAAGGAAATGAACACGCGATTCACGATCCGGCACAACAAACGATTGGTAAGACCGGGATAGGAATTCTGCTCGTGTATGGCGGTCGGTATTCCCTTGATCCTGGCGGCCAGACACAAGGGTCCCGCGGAATACCCTCCCACCCCGAGGACCAGATCCGGCCGGAATCTCTTGATGATTCCGGAGGATTGGAAAAGGCTGAAAGGGAGTTTCATGAGGACCATGGCGCCCTTTTTCCACCCCCGCCCCTTCAGGCCCTCGATGGCGATGGAGGCCTGCTGAAATCCGGAACGCTTCAATATCGCGGATTCCATCCTGCGCCGCCCTGTCACAAAAAGGATGTCGGCCTTTTCGAACCGTCGCCCGATTTCCCTCGACACGGCCAACCCGGGGAACAGGTGTCCTCCGGTGCCACCGCCGGCGACGATCATTCTTATCTCGTTTTTTTTCTCCGAGTCCAGGATTCTATCTCCTTGCCGAGATACTCAGAAGGATCCCAATCCCCAAAAGACTGACAACCAGGGAGGACCCCCCATAGCTGATCAGGGGCAGGGTCAGGCCCGTGGTCGGGAGCAGCCCCATCACCACCCCCATGTTGATCATGGTCTGAAGGCCCATGAGACTGGTAATGCCCATGGCCAGGTAACTGCTGTAAAGGTCCCGGGCGCTTAGCGCTATGTTTATGCCGCGTACGATCAGCACGGCGAAGAGGCCCACGACAAAGGTAATCCCTATGAGGCCCAGCTCTTCCGCCACAATGGACAGGATGAAATCCGTGTGGGGCTCCGGGAGATAGAACAGCTTCTGCTTGCTGTTCCCCAGTCCTACACCGAAAATACCTCCCGAACCGATGGCCAGGAAGGAATGAATGATCTGAAAACCGAGACCGTGGGGATACTTCCAGGGATTAAGGAAGGCCCACCACCGATCCAAACGATACCCCTCATGCCGTATCAGCCAGCAGACAATGGGCAAAGAGACCAAGGCCAGTGAGAGAACGTGAAACAGCCTGACGCCCCCCACGAAGAGGAGGATCATCAACCAGCAACCCATAATAATGCAGGTGCCCAGGTCCGGCTGAAAAAGGATCAGGGCCATGAAGAGTCCGGCGACCAGGACGTGGGGGATGACCCCCTTGCTGAAGCGGGCCATTTCATCCCCTTTTTTCGCCATGGAGTAGGCCACAAAAAAAACCAGGGCCAACTTTGCCAGTTCCGACGGTTGAAAGGCGAAAAGCCCCAATGAGACCCAGCGGGTGGCCCCGCCCATCTTCGTACCGATGCCGGGGATAAACAGACAAACCAGAAGCAGAAGGCTGCCTGCAACCAAAGGGTATACGGTCTTCCTGTAAAGGGTGACAGGTATATTTTTCGCAAAAATCATGAAAAGAAGACCCACAAGGCAAAATACTCCTTGACGCTTGAGAAAAAAATAGCTGTCCCCACATTTGTGGGCCGCGATGAATGAACTCGAGCTGTATATGATGACCAGTCCCAACCCCAGGAGAAGAATGGTTGGAATGAGGATCACATAGTCATAGCCCCTCTGTTTCTTAGCTTTGGCGCCCATGCCCTAATCTCTTTGCGGTTTCTTTAAAGACCTCGCCCCGGTGTTTATAGTCCGTGAACATGTCGAAGCTGGAACAGGCCGGCGCCAACAGGACCACGTCGTCGGGGCTCGCCACGGCAAAGGCCTCCTGCACGGCCTCGGTCATGCTTTTCGCCGAAACCATCGGAACAACGCCCCTGAGGGCCTTTGCCAGAAGGGGTCGCGCCTCACCCAGAAGCACGGCCTCCTTCACTCTCGTTCTTGCCGCCTCGACCAGAGGACCATAATCGCCGCCCTTGTCCCGGCCACCCGCAATGAGAATCACCGGCCTGTCAAAGCCTTCTACGGCCCTTGCGGCGGCTTCCACGTTGGTGGCCTTTGAGTCATTGTAAAAATCGATGTCATGGATCCGACCCACAAATTCCATGCGATGGGGCAATCCGAAAAAATTGTCGATGCTCTCCTGTATGGCCTGATGATCAATGCCCAGGGCAAGTCCTGCCAGAACGGCACCCATGAGGTTTTGCAAATTGTGGCTCCCCGGCAAAGGATAGCCTGAGACTTCAAAGGCATCAACCGTCCCGCCCGGCAAAAAGGCCTTCAACCGGTCCCCTTCCAAGAAGGCGTGCCGCCCCTTTTCTCTCTGCATGCCGTAGCGAAGCACCGTCGTCCCCCCGCCCGGCCTGACACGGGACAACCGGATGTCCTCATCGTTCAAGATGACCACATCTCCCGCTCCCTGGTTTTCAAAGATTCTGAGCTTGGAGGCCGCATAGGCCTCATAGTCCCGGTACCGGTCCAGATGATCCGGAGAGATATTCAATATCAAGGAAACATGAGGGCTAAAGGTTCTTATGGTATCCAGCTGAAAACTGCTGACCTCGACCACGGCCAGATCGGCCTCCGGGTTATCGAGGACACAGTCCATGAGCGGGGTGCCGATATTCCCGCCCACAAAGACACTTTTCCCCGACCTTTCGACCATGAAGCCCAGAAGGGCTGTCGCCGTTGACTTCCCGTTGGTCCCCGTGACGGCGGCGATGGGGATATTCACCAGTCTTCCGGCCAGTTCCATTTCGCCCAGGATGGGAATGCCCCCCCCACGGGCGGCCTTCAAGGGTGGGATGTCGAGGGGAACGCCCGGACTGAGCACGATCATCTCCGCACCAAGAAAGGTCTCTTTCCTGTGGCCCCCCGTTTCAAGTGCCGCCCCAAGTCGAAGGATCTCACCCACGAATGCCTGATCCAGGTCTCTCTTTTCCCTGAGTTCACTGAGCGTCACCTTCGCGCCCTGTGCGCACAGATAGCGACAGACCGAAAGTCCCGATTTTCCAAGACCGACGACAACCGTTCTTTTGTCGTAAAAAACCATGCCGCATGCACCCTTAGCGCAGTTTTAACGTACTGATGGACAGCAGTGCCAAAATGATGGCGATAATCCAGAAACGAACCGTCACCTTTGACTCGGCCCATCCCTTGAGTTCAAAATGGTGGTGGAGCGGGGCCATTCGGAAGATCCGATGCCCCCCCGTGAGCTTGAAATAGGCGACCTGAAAGATCACCGAAAGGGTCTCCACGACAAAGAGGCCACCGACCAGTACCAGCACGAATTCCTGCTTGGTCATGACCGCAACGGTGCCGAGGAGGGCGCCAAGGGGCAGAGATCCCACGTCGCCCATGAAAAGCTCTGCAGGAAAGGTGTTATACCAGAGAAAACCCAATCCCGCCCCCACCACGGCCCCGCAAAGGACCGAGAGTTCACCGGCTCCCGCCACATAGGGGATCTGAAGGTAACTGGCAATTTTCACGTGTCCGGCCATATAGCTGAAGACCAGGAAACTGGTAAAGGCAATATTGATCGGTCCGATCGCCAGCCCGTCCAGGCCGTCGGTGAGGTTGACGGCGTTGGATGTGCCGACAATCACAAAGACCGCCAGGGCGATATACCACCAGCCGAGATCCGGAGACAGGGACTTGAAAAACGGGAAATACAACTTGGAATCAAAGCCCACATGCATTTCCAGAGCGGCGGCAACGATCAGGGCCACCAGGACCTGAAGGGAAAATTTCGTCCTGGCGCGAAGCCCCTTACTGTTCTTACGCACCACCTTGAGATAATCGTCCGCAAAACCGATCAGACCGAAGCCCAGGAAGACCAACAGGGCCAGCAGGACATAGACATTCCCGGCCTCCGCCCAGAGGAGCGTAGAGGCCATAACCACCGGCAGGATGAGGCAACCGCCCATGGTGGGGGTCCCGGCCTTGCCAAGATGGTTGGGAGGACCGTCCTCACGAATCTGCTGTCCGACCTGAAGGGTCCTCAATCTCCGGATCCCCCATGCCCCGATGACGAACATGAGCACCAGGGATGTCAGTGTAGAGAGGATCGTCCTGAATGTGATGTAGCGAAAGACATTCAGCCAGGAGAGATCTCCGTGGAAGAGGAAGATCAGTTTATAGAACACTTATCATCCTTTCTTTCCTTTCCCGGGAAAGGACCCTGGCTCTTTTCAATCCGGGGTTCCCGGACGGGGTAAGGGCCGACGAGACCACTTCGAGAAAGTTGCCCAAGGGAAAGGGCTTTTGCAAAAGGCTGAATACGGGGGGCATATCTCCCCCGAGATCGGTCCTGTCCATGGGCCGTCCGGACATCAAGATGACCTTCTCCCTTCGACCGGTCTTTTTCATGGTCTTCAGCAGATCCAGCCCATTGAGGCGCGGCATATCGATATCCGTGATGAGCAAATCAAAACAACTTCCCTCCATCCGGTCCAAGGACTCCCTTCCGTCCTTGGCCAGGGTGACCTTGAAACCCTGATTTGAAAGCACGTCAAAGAGCAGGCTTCTGATGCCCGCCTCGTCATCAACCACCATTATTTTCTTTAAATCAACCATTTTACGTCTTCCCATGTTTAGATCCCTTTCCGCCCGACACGTGGTGGTGTTGCCCAATCTTAAAATCGCCCATCTCAACACCACCAAAAAAAATTTGCGAGCTTATTCCCTGGCGGGAGACAGCGCCCGCAGTCTCTCGACCACCTTCTCGAGGGCCATTCCCCTGGACCCCTTGACAAGGATACAGTCTCCCTCTCTCATGACGCTTTTGATATGATCGGCCATGGCCTCATGGCTCACGGTGATCTCTACCCTTTCGGGGGGCAGTCCCCCCTGAAGAGCGCCCTGCGCCGTCGCTTCGGCATGTTCGCCCATGGCTACGAGATAGTGGACCCCGGCCTCCGCCGCCGTTGCTCCGCCCCGTATATGGGCACTTTCCGTCTCCCCGCCCAATTCCAGCATTTCCCCCAGACCCGCGATCAACCGCCCCTTTCCGCCCGAGAGTGCTTTCAGGGCATGAAGCGAGGCTCTTAGTGAAGACGGGTTGGCATTATAGGTATCGTCCACGAGCGTTACGCCGCCTTCCAGTGAGAGAAGCATAAAACGTCCGGGGATGCCTCTGAACGCCTCCAGACCCTGGGCGATATGATCCTGCTTTTCTTCGAAACACAGGGCGATGGCGCAGGCAGCCAGGGCATTGTGCACATTTTGAATCCCGGGGACCCGCAGCCTGACTGGCAGGATCTTTCCGTCATGACGAAGGTCGAAGACGATGCCTTCGCGGCCCAGATCCCGTATGCCCTCTGCGCGGATATCATGCCCCGCCCCCAGGCCATAGGTCAGAAACAATTTTCCAATAGCCTTGGCGGTCTTAATCAGAAGTTCGTCGTCACCGTTTAAAAGGATCCGTGCTCCCGGATCGATTTTCTCCATGAGCTCCAACTTGGCCCTTGCCACACCCTGCATATCGCCCAATCCTTCGAGGTGGGCCCCGGCCACGTTGGTAATGAGACCGATATTCGGAGCGGCGATCTCGGTGAGCCGCGCAATCTCACCGGGTCGGTTCATCCCCATCTCCACCACGCCCCTTTGGTGTGTTTCGGTCATGGCAAACAGGGTGAGCGGCAATCCTATCAAGTTATTGAAGTTCCCCTTGTTTTTCAGGGTGGCCCCGCCCAATTCGAGGATGCTTGCAGCCATCTCTTTGGTCGTGGTTTTTCCAACGCTCCCGGTAATCGCAGCAACCGGAATTCCGTGGACCCGCCTCCACCATCCGGCCAAATCTCCGAGGGCCTTCAAGGTGTCTGCGACCTTGATAAGGGCCGCATCGTTCGCCACCGGTATGCCGTCCTCCAGGACGAGCCCCGTCGCCCCCTTTTCCAGTGCCCCTCTTGCGAAATCATGGCCGTCGTGAGTGTCTCCCCGGAGAGCCCAGAATAGATCACCCGGTGCAATCTTCCTGGAATCGGTGCTCAGACCGCTGAAAGCAGCCCCTGCCGAACCGGAAAGCAATTCACCCTGAACCGGTTTCAGGATTTCGGCGGCTGTAATTTCCCCCCATCGGGCCGTCATGCCGCCACCTCCGAAGCCGCCAGGACCGCCTCCTCGCGATCATCGAAATGTCTTTTCTTCCCGCCCACGATCTGATAGTCCTCATGTCCCTTCCCGGCAATCAAGATGAGATCCTCATCGACCGCCATTTTAAAGGCCTTTCGGATGGCCTCTCTTCGCTCCGATTCAATGAGATAACCCCTGAGGTGATCCTGTTTCTCCGTCCCTTCGATCAAGGGCACCAAACCCGACTCCCGGACCCCTCTTTCGATCTCCGAGCTGATGGCCAGCGGTTCTTCGCTGCGGGGATTGTCGGACGTAATCACCACCAGATCACTATTTTTTCCCGACACGAGACCCATCTCGTATCTTTTTCCCCTGTCCCGGTCTCCTCCGCACCCAAAGACGATGATCAGGCGGCCTTCCGTCAAGGGACGCAGGGTCTGAAGGGCCTTCAGGAGGGCGTCCGGGGTGTGGGCATAGTCCACGACGACGCTCAATCCCCGGGTGTTTTTTACCCGTTCCAATCGGCCGGGCACGGTCTCCAGGGTTTCGATCCCCCTCGCCGCCGTCTCCAGATCCACCCCCAGGGAAAGAGCCGCGCCGACTGCCCCCAGGATGTTGTAGACGTTGACTTCCCCAAGCATGGAGGACCGTATCCGCCTCTCCCCGGCCGGGGTCATCAGCCTGATCTCCATCCCCCGCCTGTCCGACGAGACGACATCCGCCCGGACCCGGCACGCCTTGTCGAGGCCATAGGTCAATACCCGCGCGGGCGTCACGGCGGCAAGATCCTTTCCTTTTGGATCATCCAGATTGAGTACGGCGGTACTCCCCGCAACAAGTCCTCGAAACAACCGGCTCTTGACCTCGAAATAGGCTTCCATGGTCCCGTGATAGTCGAGATGATCTCTTGTGATATTGGTAAAGACCGCCACTTCGAAGGGGCAGTCACCGGTTCTTCCCTGGTCCAGGGCATGGGAGGAGACCTCCATGACCACATCCGTTGCCCCCGAGTCGGCCATATCCCGAAGGATACGCATCAGATCCAGGGACTCGGGTGTCGTAACCGAGGCCGGTCGTATTTGACCGGATACCCTGTAGTTGATTGTACCGATCACCCCGGGTATACGGCCGGCCGTCGAAAGGATCGATTCCAAAAGGTAGCTGATCGTGGTCTTGCCGTTGGTGCCCGTAATCGCCACGAGTTTCATCTTCTCGAAAGGATGCCGATAAAATTCGCCGGCCAGCTTTGATAGCGCCTTCCTTGAATCCGGGACGCGAACCAGGGCCGCCTTCCCCTCGAAGCCCTTGAAATCCTCGGCCACGAGCGCCGCAGCCCCTCTCTTAAGGGCATCCCGAAGGTAGTGGTGGCCGTCCAGGGCATGGCCCCTGACCGCCACAAAGAGATACCCGGGTTTCACGTCCCGCGAATCATAGGCCAGCCCCGGGATTTCCAGATCGGCATTTCCCGTGAAATCATACGCCTCGACGGCCTTTAAGAGTTGATTGAGCTTCATGCCTTTTTTGCCAAATATCTCATCGGTTATTCGGAATACCTTGCCAGCTCCTCACACGGGAGGTTTGAATCCTACTTTGACCTTTTTGGTCTTCTCCAACCTAGTGCCCGGGCCCGGAGTCTGCCTGAAGGCCAGTCCCGTCCCTTCCAGGACGACGGTCAAGCCCAAGGCCCTGGCCTTTTTCAATACTTCACGCATGGTCTTGCCCCTGAAATCCGGGAGCAAATTTTCGTCCTCGTTGCTTTCTTTGACATCCGGTTCCGATTCCCAGAGACTTGCCCTGATTTTCGCCAGTTCACCGTCCTCCTTGACCAGCCGGTTTTCGGGGTTGACCCGGAGGACATTGAGGGTCCATGCCCCGACCTCCCTGAACACCGGACCTGCCACCAATCCCCCGTAATAGAGCCCCCTGGGCTCGTCAACGGCGACCAGCATGACCAATTTGGGGTCGTCTGCCGGTGCAAAACCGACAAAGCTGGCGATATAGTCGCGCCTGGAATACCTCTTGGTTCTCGGATCAATCTTGCGGGAAGTACCGGTCTTCCCGGCTACCCGATAGCCCTTAATGGCCGCAAGGGGTGCGGTGCCCTTCTCATCAACCACGCCTTCAAGGATTCGGGACACTTTTTTTGCGGTTCGCTTCGCCATGACCCGTCGGACCATTTTGGGATGGATCCTTCGGACCACATGTCCCCGGGAATCCCGGATTTCCTTCACCACGTAAGGCCGCATCAGTTTGCCCCCGTTGGCAATGGCGGCCATGGCCAGGGTCACCTGCAGGGAGGTCGCCGACATACCGTGACCGAAAAAACTCGTGGCCCGGTCGATGGCCTTCGTGTCCTCTGCCGGCCGGATAAATCCCGAAGCCTCTCCCATGAGACCGATCCCTGTTCTGACCCCAAAACCGAGTTTTCTCAGGAATTCCGCAAAATTCTTGTAGCCCAGTTTCTGCCCGATCTTCACCGCACCGATATTGCTGGACAAGGTAACAATCTCGGAGACACTCATATTTCCGTGCTTCTTGGTATCGTGAATCGTACGATTGCCTATCTTGAATGCCCCGTCCTCGCAATAAAACATGGTCTGCGGCGATACGGCATGCTTTTCCAGCGCGGCGGCCAGGAGAAAGGCCTTGATGGTTGACCCCGGTTCGTAGCAATCCGTAACGGGCCGGTTTCGCCATTGGGAAGGCCCGTGTTTCCTGAACACATTCGGATTGAAGAGGGGCGCGACGGCCATGGCCAGAATTTCCCCCGTATCAGGATTGACGACAATGCAATGACCGCTCTTGGCCTTTGCCTTTTTGACCGCGGCATAGAGGGCCTGCTCCGCCCTGTATTGGATATCCTTGTCAATGGTGAGAACAAGGCTGTGCATCTTGCCCTCTTCCGTTGCGGGCATATTGACGTAAAAGGGGCGTCCCAGGGCGTCTCTCATCTGCATCAGGCTGACCTGCGGGCCTTTCAGGATTTGATCATATTTTTTCTCCAGCCCCTCAAGGCCCTGGTTGTCGTCACCGGCAAACCCGATCAAATGGCCGGCGATTTCACGTCCGGGATAATACCGTCGGCTTTCCTTTGCAAAACCAATCCCCTGCAGCCTCAGGGCCTTCACCTGCTCGACCTTTTCCGGTGGCACCTTTCGTTTTATCCACACAAAGGAGCGTTCGCGCTTCAGTAGGGTCAGGATTGTGTGCTGTTTCGTGTTGAGGATTTTAGAGAGCTGTTTGGCGGTATAGAGCTTTTTCTCTATCTGCTTTGGATGGGCATAGATGGATCCGACTTCCACGCTAACGGCCAGCTCGTGTCCTTCACGGTCATAGATCGTGCCCCGCTTGGGCGGCAGCTGGATAAGACCCCTGTAACCCGAACGGGCGATGGAGGCCAGCTTGTCTTTTTCCAAAACTTGGAGTTGATAGGCCCTCCCCAGTATGGTCCCCAGTCCGCCGAGAAAAAAGAGCGCGACCAGATAAATCCGGAACCTGATCCATTTCTTTTCTCTCACCTTCATGGCAAGACGTTAATCTGCTCGGGCAGGGCCTCCTTTAGGCCCAGGCTGCGAGTGGCCTCTTCAAGATACTGTGGGGACAGATAAGTCGCCAATTCAACCCTTAACTTTCGGTTCAGTTCCTTGAGTCTCAATTCCTCCTTTTTCAGCAGACTCAAATCATAACCGATTTGAGTCCCTTCGAAATTCGACCAGACGTAACCTATACCCGTCCCCATGAAAATCAGCAGCATGATTGTAATGAGAAAGATCTGGCGATGGGACACACGGAGTCCACCCTTCTTCTTCTTTGCATTCTGGATGCGTATCCCCGTACGGGTATTCCGTTTGCCGGCGACATCGGAAGTCCTTATAGGCCTTACCATGTTAAATCCTTTCCGCCGCTCTCATCATAGCGCTGCGCGCCCTTGGGTTTTTCTCTATTTCCTGCTGGCCCGGGCGTAGCCCCTTTCTGTTGACTCTTCTGAAAAGGGGCTTTTTCCCGCAGGCGCATCGGGGAAAATCCGGGGGGCAGG
>CAYNYM010000022.1:0-16244 GCA_964401325.1 uncultured Desulfobacteraceae bacterium
GTTGCTCCAGCCTATACACCACCGATGTAGAAACCTGGGTCGTATTCCCGCTTTTTATGGCTTCTCCGATTTTCTGAAAGGACTTCCACGCTTCCTTATCATCCCATTTTCTGACAAAATATCGGGAACCGCCTGAACGTTTACGCAGTTCTATTGCGCAGGCGTTTTTGCCGGGCTCCTTTTTCGCCCTTTCTTTGAGTAGATTTTCGGCCCTTGCGATCATCTGAGTAAGGCTTTCCTTGTGATGGCAAATAAGAATCGCTGCAGAAATGGATATGTGTTCCCCTTTCCCAAGGTTTATTGAAAGCTTGCCGGGAGCTGGGCTCCAGGATGCCGCAACATCCTCAGGTGGTTTGTCTTTTTGGATCAATTTGTAGGTAGATGTATAATATTGTTGTATTTTCTGGGCGGCCCTAAGGGATGTTTCCACCGGCAAAACAGCGCACACATCATCGCCGCCGGAATAGATCAGCGTTCCATGATGGTCCTTGACAATACGCGCAACCCCGTACAGGGAAAAATCCCCAAGTGACTCGGAAATGGCGGCATGTATGGCAGGTGTGACAAGCCGTTTGTTGTTCTTCTCGTATATTTCCAACCAGTTGGCATGATATTTTTTTTCAAATCCCGGCTTTTCCAAACGTTCAACGATTTCCGGGTGCATCGCCGATTTCCAGGTCGAGGCCAAAGTTTCACCGTTGACCAACTTCCCCATGTTGTCACCGTCCATGAAAAGTATGGCGAAATAACGGTCGCGGTTGTCGGTCCTGGTATCCGCCTTTTCGTGAATTTTTTGAGCTTTTTTCTTCCTCTTCTCTTTCGGCACATTTTCTCTTTCAAAACAACTGATAAGCGCAATATCTGTAGTTGAAGGGAAGCCTTTCTTGCCCTCGAAAACGCTATGAAGGATATGCTCTTTATCTGTTTCTAATGCCTGATATGCCATGCGTTTTGTCAAGCATATAGAACAGAGCTTCTCGTTTTTGTTTAAATTATATCCAAGGCTGTTTTTTTCATCGCCGTCCCAGGCCGTCTTTAGATTACCCCAAAAAGCTGTTGTGTTTTCCTTATATTCACCGGCCGATATATCGCCGCTGTATTTTTTATGATGCAGCACCTCAAATTCTCCGCACATGTGACATTTTTCGCCGGTTTCAGGAAGCCTCGTTACGGTCTTCCGGATTTTTGAAGCGGCAAGGGCAGACTGGGCAAGCGAATGGCTGACTGAGTATAGAACGCCACGCCCGGACTTCTCATAGTACTCTTTATCTTCGATTATCTTATTAAACCGTTTGAGAACATCAAATTGGTTCTTGTACGCACTTTGTGGAAGAAGCTTTTCAATTTCAACTTGATCTCTAGCTGCCGTCAAATAAGAAGCTGCCCACTTTAAATCCCAAAACCTGCTGTTTTGTCTTTCAAATGTTTCTTTCAAGGAATCTTTTTCATCGTCAGACAGAAACGCCCCCATTATTGACGTACAGTTACCATAAACCTTGCCACACAGCTCTTTCCATGCTTCGCGGATATGGCCCTTTATTTCACCGGCAATGGGTTCGGCCATGTTCATGGGAACAAGAAAAAGAAATTTATTCGGAAATGAGGCAATATCTCGGGGAGGATTCAGACAACTGTCTTGAATCGCTCTCCAGTTCTTTTTCATGTATTCATTGATAAGCGGCTGATCAATCAGGGAAGGGTACAGGATATGATCCGGCCCGAGATTCTCAATAACCCAACGCATGCCTTCAAATGCGAGCCATGATAGAAGAACGGAACCTGTCCAGTAGTCACGCAGTTTTCTAGCTTTTGCAATAAACTGCTGAACCGGGGTAATGCTGAAGACCATCATCCCGACTTCGGAATCATTTTCCGCAAGTTCGATACAGGAGCATATGGCTGAACATAAGGCATTATGCTGCCAGATTGAATGGTCCGGAAAACGAGAATCAGCAGGAACCCTATGCCAGAACCCACCTAAACCCCCAACGTTATTTTCCGCCAGCTTGAATCGCAACACCAAATGTGTGAAAAGAAATCGCGCAACCGAAAACTGCTCTTCCTCCCCCTTGAATTGATCCGAATACCCCCCCTGACCGGGTTTCATTCCGATCTCTTTTTCTATGAATTCAAGGAGTTTTTTATCGATATGCTCAATAGTTTTACTTTCACCTTCAGGTAGCGAAATCCTTAAATGGGCTTTTTCCGATGTGGGGTGGGTGATAACAGGATTTTTCAAAAAATCAACAGCCCCGTTCTTATTCGGATCAGCACTATATGACGGCACCTGCCCCCGCTCGAACCCTGCGGCGATAACATCGGCCTTTTTCCAGAAATCCTCATTAGGTTTCTGAAGACCATATTTATCGAGAAACAGCGCAGCTCGTTCTCCATGCCCCTGAATCCGGAAAATTTTATCAAGAGGGTCGTGCATGTAGGCGATGAATTTCCTCTCCCAGTAATCCGCATCAGGTTTTGTAAATGTCATCGTGAACCTCCCGATAATTGCGTTAGTTTCTGATTCATTTTTTCACAGGTTTCAAAATATTCTTTTCGTTTTGATGGGTCATGGTAGTTGTATGGAATAAATAAGATTTGCCCTTGGTAAGTCTTCCCTTGAATTTTGTCGACATGGAGAAAGTATGGTTTGGAATGACGGTCATTAATATGCACTTCACCCTTAACAATAAGAGGTTTGGCAATTAACGATCTTTTGGTGAAGCTATGCCTACTCTCAAGGCCCTTTCTGGCCTCACGATAAGCTCTCCCAATTTCTGAAAGTGCGTGTTCCCATTTGTCGCTTGTTTTGAAGTTATCAAAAAGAACGGATCTGGAGCTCAAGGCTGAAAAAGACTTCCGTTCCCCTTCCGTCTTTAAGGGGCCCGATAGTCCTTCTATTTTAATCGATCCAAATCCGTTTCTTGAATGAGACCCAAGCCCGCCATAATTGGTGAGCATACTAAGTGAAGTCAAAATTTGTTCCTTAAACGATTGGTCTCTTATGATGAGAACTATTCTAAATTTTGTTCCTGGTGGTACATGCTCCCTTATGTAAACATTTTTCCTTTCCTTTGGAATATATTCACATAAGCCATAGGCCAAATATTCAATGATAGATATTGAGAAAGTTCTACCCTTGCTTTGAGTCGGAATTTTAACTCCTTGTGGCAGGTCTGCCAAAACGGATTTTACATTATCGGCATCTTTTAAATGTAATGAAAAACTTGCTTTTTGAGTTGTTGACCCAAAAATGGTATTTTCGCGGTTTTTCATATCTTGTAGGTCATCGCTTCCATATATTGCCCTCCACCAGAACCGTAATGCCCCCTTTATTGATGGTATTCGAATCTCAGCTTTCTTCGGGTCAGCCCCTCCCAGAAAGAGCGGCGTTACGACTTCCACTTCAAATTCCCTTTTTTCCACACCTTTGAATCTTTCGATATAAAAAGCCATTTACACCACCTCTTTTTCCTTTTCTCGATTATCATTTAATCCAAAGTCAACGGCTATTTTCCCCAACCCAAAAGACGTGTTCTTCCCCAAGTGGACCTTTTCACAGAATTCCAGGAGCGGAAAAAAATCCCCCAGTTTCCCTCCATACGCCACCGAGCCCAACATCCCTCCCATGAACATCTTTCTCTCCTGGCGGTTGGAATACCTGCGCCAGTCAAACCATCTGAGAGAGTTTTCCGTCACGCGGACATCTTTGGCCTTGTCGATAAGGCCTTTGTAATCCAGCTCAGGCTCGCCTTGCCCCCAGGTGTTGCAAAGGGAGGACATTCTTCTCAGCATGCCCCGTGCCAGGACGTGAAACGGGAGATCCGCCTGGATCTCGTTTTCAAACTTGAGCCTGAGCGGGGTCTCGAGCCTGACCCTGATTTTGAGTTCCCTGCCTTTTTCATCACCTGCCGCCATCCTGCGCCCTGGGAAAAGGCCCGCCGCATCAGACAGAGTCAGTTCTTTTACCGGAACGGATAGGTTCAGTTTTCTGTCTGTATCGGAATAAACGGTCTTGTTGCCTGTTGTTACCTCTTGCAGCACGAACCGCCCCCGGCTTCCATTGACCCGTTTCCCGATCCCGATCTTCCCCATCTGCTCAAAGGCGTAAACAAAATGGGGAAGGTTGTTATTGACCTCTCCGAAAAGAAGGAGCCTGCACTCCAGGGCTTCACCTTTTTTGAAATCCGTCTGTTCCCTCTCGGGCGCCTCAATCACAAAGGGGTGCGGCGGGACCGACACCCTCGAACCGGGAGGCACGCTCAGGGCCAAAGGCGTTTCAAAGACCCTCACGTAGAGGCAGCGCTCCTTCAGGATGCAGGTCTCACAGGCCTGCCTCTTCAGAGCGCAAACCACCCGTTTGAGTGCGTGACCGAACACCCCCCGGAAGGTAGAACCCTTGTAAAGCGGAAGCATGGCATCGTCATCGAGACGGCATGTGAATTGGTATTTCCCGTAAAGCATGAATCTTTACTCCTGTGTTTTTTGTCTTTGAAAGACCCTTACGGTCCAGGCCGGGGATTTTTCAAAAAAAAATTTCAGAGCTTTTATTCCCATTCCCTGAGCCAGCCAAAAATATTTTTGACTGCGATCTTTTTCCCGTTAAATTCAATCAGGTCATCATATCCGCTTACAATGATCTCGGCATCGGTGAGATCAAATTTGTCCATAGCTTCGGTCAAGCCGGAAAGTTCTCTTTTTTTATTGTCCTCATTGAGGTCCCAGCAGACGTTGATCAGTCTATCGATCCGGGTCCCTTTTCTTATGAGAAAATCGATTTCTCCCTTCCCTTTCCAATAAAAAATGTCGTTCTCATTTCTCCTTAAAGTCAGATAAACTACATTTTCCAGCAGCCTCCCCCTGTTTTCGGAAAAACGGAACGACACGGCGTTGTAAAGCCCCGGATCGATCGCATAGACTTTATAGGGATTGGACTTCTGTTCCGTGAACGAATAAGAAAAATAGTCGGTTGTCTGCACCAGGAAGACCTCACGGGCATATTCCAGAAATTTATTGGCCGTAGGTTGAGAGATCTTTTGCCTTTTTTCCGCCTGATATCCGGAAAAGTGCGCGGACACATTGGCATATAAATTCAGGCAGAACTCCTTGAGTTTTTTTACATCTCTTACCTGATATCGTTGAATAATATCCTTTTCTATCACGGCCGTGTAATAGTCTTTCAGGATTTGCATCCTGTCCTTTTCCACCTCGGTCAGGACCACCTGAGGAAAACCGCCAAAGCGAATATATTCATTGAAGAGATTGCGCAGGGCCGGTGACCCCTTTCCCCGTGATTTTCCGATCAGTTTTTTTTTATTTTTAAATCCCAGAAACTCCTGGAAACTCAAGGGAAAAATTTCGTTGGAAACAATTCTTCCGGTCAAAGAGGCCCCGTATTCCCTTGAAAGAAGCCTTGACGATGAGCCGGTTATGTAGAACTTTATGTCCTTTTCCTTGTCATATAGACCGCGAACAAATCTTTCCCATCCCGGCACCAGTTGAACTTCATCCAGAACAATATATCTCCGGCCTTCAGGATTGAATTGTTCCAGATGCAGGTCATGAATCCGCTGTAACAATTCTACGTTCAGGCAGGGGATAAAGGTTGGTTCCTCAAAGTTTACATAAAGGATATTTTGCCGCGGCGTTCCCGTGTCGATGAGCTTTTTTAAGACCTGAAGAAGGATCGTAGACTTGCCCGCCCTCCGCACGCCGGTCGCAACAGATGCTTCTTTCAGTGTCCTTTGGCGGTACAGCTCTTCCGTGTAAGCCTTTCTAAAGACGCCGACATGACGGTCCTGATCCCAGAAATTCCAGTCTTCCAGCACTTCTATCAATTGAGAATCATTCATTTTAATACCTTAATATGTTTTAGTATTATATATCTAAATGCTAAACTATATTTAAGTATTTTACAACCTGCGTTTCAATCTCCTCCATCTGTTCAAAGGCTAAATAACGTTTCCCTTGATGCCGTTCTTTCTGATAAGGGCCCAAACATCCTATTCCTTCTTTGCGCCTTCACGTCCGGTTTGTGGCTGAACGGGCGAAAGTTTCACCGGTACGAAAAAGGAAACAAGGCACCGGGCTTCTCTCGAAGTCGGGAGAGTATCTTTTTCAAATCCGGCTCCTCCACCAGCAGGCGAAAATGTTTTGGATTAAGTGTTTGCGCCTCGGCCCGAAGCCGGTTTCCCACGAGATTCGCCCTTACCCGGTCACATTCCCCCAGAAAATCAAGGCCCGCAAGAGGGAGCAGGGCCATGAGGTGCACCGTGGGGCCGTGTTCCTGCGAGAGGCACAGCTCAAAACTTTCGTCGAACAGGTTTTTCGCATCCTGCTTACGTCCCAGCGCCAGGGCAATACGGCCCAGGTTGTAAAGCCACAGTTGCCACGGGTGGACCGGTTTCACCAGGCCCTGTTTCATTCGGAGGGCATCGACGAGATACCTGGAGGCCATTCCGGGATGCTCGGATTCGGCGAAGAACCGGGCCACGATCGCATGCCCCCAGGGAGAAAACCCTTCACAGGCCTCCGGAACCAGCTCAAGTGAATCCAGATCGAGATAGGAGCAAAGGACCTCGGTAACCTTTTCCACATCTCCGGCGTCCAGGAGGGCGTATGTGGCGTAGCTAAACGGGCGCAGGCTCTCTTCCCTGTACTCGAGGAACCGGCCCTCGGCGAAGCATTTCTCGGCCAGATCGGCGCAGCGCAGGGTCTGGTCGATAAAGCGGGGTCCGCAGAAACCAAAATTCTGGGCCATGGACCCGTAAAGGGCGCCGAGTGTGGAATTCACTTGGCAGCCGGCCGTGCATTCCACCTCGAAACGCCGTTCCAGCACATCGAGGATTCCTTTCAAGCCTTCCGTGAGCCCCGGCTCAAAACGGTAGGCGTTGTGTAAAGTGACGAAGGCGTGGTTGTAATAGGTCGCGCACAGATCCAGGTCAACTGCCGCGACCTGCTCGATCAAGGGCACGATTCGGTCCACCAGGGCTTCCGCTTCCTTGACCCTTCCCCTATGGTTCGCAAGGGCCAGGTTTTGGGTCAGCCATCTGAAAACGGCGGTAGGGGCTATCATGATGGTTCGAGTAACATCCATGCCTTTGAAGAGACCTGTAATCGCATCCGCCCTTTCGAGATCCCATCTTTCCAGGCATCGCTCAAGCCCTCCTGCCAGGGTGTTAAGGATTGTGCCGGATGCCCCGATCGACCGAACTGCGCTTTCCGCCACCGCCCTTTTCCTGACCCATATGAGCCATTCCACAGGGATGTTTTCGCAGTTGGCGGCGAAGGTTCGAGGGTCATTGAGCATACCTGTAAAGAGGTTCAACTCCCGCCTTCTTCCCGGTGAGAAAAGTGTTGAGACCATCCAGGCCTCTTTCAGGTTTGGTATGGGAACCGCCTCATGACCAAGCCGTGTTTCTCCCGGCTGGGCATTGCCTTCCGGGTACATGAAAACCTTATATCCTTCTGAAAAGGCATGTGCGACCTTCACTTCAAGGTCACCGACCGGGTCGACCCCGCCTGTCCTCTCAATTGATCCTGTGGCCGCCACATCAACTGAAACTGATTGGTTTTTAAGGGCCGCAATAAAACCCAGGGCCAAGGGAAGCCCGAGTGAAGTTCCGTAGACCCTCGATCTTCCTGTCGCCTTCAAGAGCGGGCAGCAGATAAGGCTCCCGGAATCGCCGCCCGGTTCCAATTCCAGGGCTGCGGCCGCAGCCGTGTGAATGCACTCCAAGGCGCCCTGATCAAAGAGGGTCGCGGCCCAGCCGGGCACCACATCTCTGGTGTTTGTGCTGGGCAGACACCCAACAAGGAACCAGCAGGTAAAAGCCCGTTGCGCGGTCAGAAGAACCGGAACGGATCTCCACCGGCCCTGCAAGGCCTCATTCCACCCGGTCCCTTCGAGAACGGCGGAAAGGTCCAGGGAGACTCGAAACCAATCGACCAGCCGTCCGGTGCCTTGGGTTTTTTCCAGCAAAAAGGCGCCCAGGAGGTTCACCCTGAAAAGCTGAAAAAGCTCGGGCGAGTCGGCCAGTTCCTTTTTCAATGCAGTCATGGACCCGGATAGCGACGACTCGGGGAGCCCTTCCCAGGACCCGGGCAGGAAAGATTGAAGGGCGGCCTCAAGGCGGGATCGGCTTTCCCTTGCCAGAAACGCAAGGTGGCGCATGTCCATTCTGTTTCTCATCTTTCGAAAACGACCGCCATCCTGAATCGCCCTTTCGGAGACGAATCCGATTGAAAACGCACAAGAAAAGAGCCCGTTTCAATGTCCCAACGGACATCCGAAGGGACTAAAGGGCTACCCCCTTCAGGCACGAAAAAGGCCAGGAAACGTGCGTTTTCCAGGTGCTCCGGGAGTTCCTCGATCCGCCCGTCCACGGAGAAGATTCCAGGTTTCTCCATACCCTCTTTAAAGACGGAAATGGGGGCCGGGTTGACCGACACGATGCGCCCTTCCTCAGTCTCAATGAGCTTTCCGAATAGCCTGGGACCGTCCTCGTCGCTTGCGGCCAAGGGGAGGCTGCCCATCGGGAATCGAGCCAGGGTAAGGGCCTCTTCAATTGATTCGGGCTGGACCGGCCACGCAAGGCCTGGCGATTTCAGGACCATTGCTTCGGTTACTTCGGAGGAAGACGAATAGACGAGACGCAGTTCCGCCCCCTCTATTCGTCTCACAAGCCTTTCCACGTCCGGGGCCGAAAAGGTGTACCCCGTTTCCACCTCCATGCGGCGGAACGTGACCCTTGTGTCGTTTTCGGTCATGGGGACCGGCCTTTGGGCCCAGGCCGGATAGATCGTTTCATCCTCCGCCAGGTCTTTAACGGCCTCGAGGATGTGCCCCGGCACAGAGTCGATGGCTGGCCCCAAGGATTCCCCTGACAGGGTATAGATGTTCCAGGGTTCGATAAACAGGGGCACGAGGAAGGAATACTCCTCCGTGAGGATGAGGTCTCCCGGGCCCGCCATAAGGGGGTCATGGTAGACCTGGGCGACCGTCACAGCATCCGGGATTTCAGGCACGGTTTCCAGGACCAGGACCATAGGCGGGTTGTAGTATAGCCTGTCCCTCCATCGTCCCAGTTCCTCCCTGACCTGTCTGATTTCTCCCGGTGCCGCCGATTCGACCTTAAAGGCGGCCACGGTTTCTTCGAGGACCCTATCGAGTTCCCTGGAAAGCGCCTCCCATGGGTCTTTCCCGGCGCGTGCACCTTCCGCGCAATAAGGGCAAATCCCCATATGGGCCGCCACGGCCTCCGCGTGTGCAGGATTTTCCAGGATATCCGGCGGCGGGCAGGTGCGGTACTGCCTGGCGATTCGGAGCGATTTTATTCTGTTTGTCATGCAAATTGACCTCTAATGGTTGAAGGGTCTCTTTGTGCCTGTTTGTTACGGTTCCATGACGCTCTTTTTCAAAAATTCCATCAGGACTTCCTTAAAAAAAGACCGGGCCTCTTCATCCGGCCCTTCCGGAGACAGTCCTTCCAGGTCCCTGGTGAAGTCCTGCATTTTTTCCTCAGCCTGGTCGATCAGATATTTGGGGCCCGATTCCCCCTTGTAGCCCATTTTTGCAGCAATAACACGGAGGGGAAGATCTTCTCCCCATTTCAGATAAAAGGCCTGCCTCTCAGGGGGTTTGAGACGTTCTGCGAGCATCCCGGCCCATATCCGAATTCTGTGCGGATCGAAAGCGGATCCTGGCCCGAGACCGGGTGAAACAACAGTATCCAGGGGTTCACGGTCTCCGGCCCCGGAGGCTTCGACGGTCCGGTGCCGGAGCACAACGTACAGGCCGATCCATGTCACGAAGTCATTGAGCCGAACGCGAACCGGCTCGCCCCCATAAAAGCGCCTTGAAATCTCCTTTAAAAAGTGGGTGGCGAG
Organism: uncultured Desulfobacteraceae bacterium; assembly: GCA_964401325.1. Lineage (GTDB taxonomy): Bacteria > Desulfobacterota > DSM-4660 > Desulfatiglandales > HGW-15 > CAYNYM01. The sequence continues at coordinate 9,886 of CAYNYM010000022.1, forward strand.
TGCGATGAGAGGCTTTTTCCCCTCGATTTTTTCAATGACGAGCTGATCGGCGAGACCGGGTGGAAAAGGGAAAGTCTTCAGGTCCTCCTCCGCCAGGGGACCGCAGACAATAGAGGGTTCTGCCGAGGAGAACCAAGTGACACGGGTGTTCTTCTCTTGATGGAGAAAAAACTCCCCCTGTGCTTCGTGAAATACCCGGCGTGCCCTGCTGTAGAGGTGGTTCCAGGGACTGGAAGTGTTCTTTTTCCTGCAGGAATCGACCCAGCGATTGAGAAAGACCTTTTTAAGATATGCCCCGGCGTACCGATTTTCCAGAGTGAGAACAACCCGCTGGACTTGTTCCTCTTGAACCAGGACGGCCAGCTCCTGGAAAATGTCATCTCCCAGCCGGTCGAAATCCTCTTTCTTCCAAGTCGAAGCCCCCAGAAACGAAGGAGAAAGATCTCTGGCTCGGGCCTCCCGGAGAATCCGCTGGGCCATATCCCGCAGGAACTTCTGCGCCCCGACCCCCTCCAGCCACTTTCGAATTCGTTCCCCGGTGGTTTCCATTATTTCAGTCATGCCGTTTCCGACTCCGTGCCGTGTGTACCGCTTTCCCGCATCAGACACTCGTCCGGAACGATTCCCAAAAATCGGAGCGACAGGGCCATGGATGGTGGGATGTTGAACGTGATCTTTTCGACAAGGTAGGAATCGCGCTCCACGCGGCGCCCGGTGGGATGGAGTTTACATCCCTGGCGGATATGTCGGTGGCGGTCCAGGTTGAAGGGCGCTTTCGTGGAACAGGGGCAAACCTTGAAGCCACTGGCATTGGGCAGGGATTTCAGGGCGAAGACAGGACGTTTCTTGGACGTGGGGGGGCCGGCGGGAAAGCGGCCTCCTGTGAGCGGGTGGAGCCCCCGGTCCGCGGCGCCGGTAAAAAGCATGGCGGGCTGCCAGTAGCGCAACGGGAGATGGGACGATTCTTCAAACAGTGCGTCCGCATTCCTGATGATCGGGCCAAAGTCTATCGGTTTCGAACGAAACGATGTTCCGAGGTTCTCCCGGGGTGGTCGTGAGCTCATGGCTGTTTCCCCGCATTGGGTGATCTAGGGAGAATGCCGGCAATCAAGGTCCGACATCCGAAAAAAGAATTTTGTGCAGGATTCGCTCCACATCAAATCCTCGCCGCTGGGCCTCTAAAACCAGTTGAAGTGTCCTCCGGGGCACCATCATCCGTTCGAAGAACATTCGCGGTCGCTCGGGAAGGTCATCCAGACTTTTCCCCCGGAGTATTTCAGCAACACTGATGACACCATTTTCTATAAACTTGGCCAGGTAATAGGGGGTGATTTTTCTTTTATATTCCCCGCTTCTGTTCATAGTGATCATTTCGGTCAACCTGGGAGAACTGAAGCCGAGACGTTCCGCCAGGGATATGAGTTCACGTCTATCCCGGTACTCCATCAATCTGTTCCTGACCGGACGTGCGAACTCCTCATAGAGGTCGTTCGGGTTTTTCTTTTCCCCGGTTTTGTTGCCCGATCGCTTCATAAATTGCCATCAAATTAAACAGAACCAACGGTTGAGCCCAGTTTACACTGTGTGTAAGCTGGGCTCATAAAATAATGGGCCGGTCCTATTGGAGCCTGCCTTGGTCGAATTCAAAAGTGCTAATTAAAAAAGATATTCAAATGAAATATTTTTAATATTAAATATTGCTTTATCTAGCAAGGCAGAACGGAAAAAGTCAAGGGAAATCGAGACATTGTGGTTTCCCCTGAATTTCTGTTTTTTAAGTATTGTTTCTTCCATTCAGCCACAAAGGGTTGCTCCAAACGCCTTGAAGGAGAAGCATTTGCGCCTGCTGGTCCCGCGTTGTGTTGTTCCTGAGAGGGGGTGGTCGGAAATTCTGATATGGCCCCTTTACGCAGAACGTAAGTCGTACACTTCCCGGTCTTTCCAATTTTTTCAAGGACTCCTTTATTAACGAGGTCCATCAGGTCACGCTGCGCTGCACGCTTTGCCACGCCCATAAGTGCCGGGTCTTCGGTATGCCTTACGCTATCGGCGCCTGAGGAGGGTACTTGAAGAACCTCTCCGATATTGCAAATAAGGGACTACCTGACGATTCTGTCCACATCATCCAACATGAGAAAATCAATCTAAAACTTCGTGGGCCATACCCGACGATTCCTATGATGGTCGCCCACTTTCCGTCGTCCTGAATGGTTGAGAGGGACCCAATCTATAAACCAAACACACCCATTCATTTGCATCATTATACCCCCACCCAAGAAGTGCCTTACGAAGATTTTTATTGGGATATCCTGTTCATTTTTCTGTTTTTCGATCAAAATCAGACACATAAACCCTTTGAGAAAGGAGAAATAATCATGAACAGAGAGCTACTGGAAAAGCCCTTTGCGCCGGAACAGATCAAACAGCGGATCGGCATCTATGGAAATGTCCTCGACTATATCGAGGGTCACGCCGTCATCAAACGCTTGAACGATGCCTTTGATGCCAACTGGTCTTTCGAGATCATCAAGAATCAGATCCTGGAGGATAAGGACGAGGTGGTTGTCCTGGGTAAATTGGCCGCCGAAAATGTGGTGATCAAATCCCAGTTCGGATCGAGCAGAATTACGAGAGCCAGAGACACCGGTGAGATCATTTCCCTTGCCGATGACCTCTAGGCCGCGGCCACGGATTCCCTGAAAAAGTGTGCCACCCTTCTTGGGGTAGGTCTTCATTTCTATAACGGGGACGGAGCGAAGGGATCTCCCGGTGGAAATGGAGGAAACGGCGGCAATGGCAACGCCCGGATCACCAACAAGCACCTCAACTACATCGTCAATCTGGGAGAGGACTCAACTGGAACTCCAAGGACCTGGGCGAGGAGAGCATCATGGCATTCGAGGTGAAGATGGTGCATCTGACCGTGAAAGGTGTCCCATACCTTCTGTTCCGATTTGCCCTTGTCTTGGTCGGATCTCAAGGAAGTCAAAGAGAAGATCGGACACAGCGACCTATCCATGACGGATCGCTATTCCCATCTTACTAGCTTGAGGAAACTCACAAAACGGGTGGATTGGGCAGAATTTTGTTCCAGTGGGAGCGGATCCGGATATGTGAGCGGCGAACACATCGGGAACACAGACGGCAAGAATGAAGTTTCGGAACGAAAAAGAGCAGGGTAGGGATCTCCTAACCTGCTCTTATTATTTGTTTATCTGGTGGAGCTGGACGGGATCGAACCGACGACCTCATGAATGCCATTCATGCGCTCTCCCAACTGAGCTACAGCCCCTGAATTTTTATGGATAATAACAGTGAGATTTTTTCATGTCAATATCATATTGACATGCTCTTAAATTTTTCATTATAATCCGTTTTTTAGTTGTTGCCGGAGTGGTGAAACTGGTAGACGCGCTGGACTCAAAATCCAGTGAACCTTGCGTTCGTGTCGGTTCGATTCCGACCTCCGGCACCATTCATGACAAGTGTTTCGGGATTTTTTATACTCCGATTAGTTATATAATAAGGCTTTTGATGGTTAAAACCGTCAAAAGCCTGTTTTTTATTGGTCCAGGGGCATAAATCGAATGGCATGCCTTGACTGTGGCAGGGGCCAGGGGCGGACCACATGGCTTTCCCATAGTGCAGATCTTTCCCGCGCTTTTTATAAGGGAGATCTCTATCTCGATGGTGCCGGCTTCGACCTTGACATCCGGACCAGGGGTAGCTTTCAGCTCAGATAGTAATGATGCGGCTTCCTGAACCTGTTGCCGACCAAGTGAACAGATTTCTGGTTTTTAATCTCGGCTTTTGCCTGTTTCCCGCCAAAGACGGGCTATTCATTCAGATAGAGCGCATAAATAAAGGGCGTATCTCCTGAATCGAGATCTGAATTGATGATAACAGAGCATTTAATGGTCCTTGCCGCCAGACCTACTGCGAGAAACTGATTGGCATAGTCAGGGTGAAACTGAAACCATTTGATTCCCGTCCAGGCCGGGATTGCGGAGTTGTCAGTCATGCCTACCAAGTAAAACCCGACACCCGTTCCAATAATATTTATTCTACAATCCCTGTACCATTCCGGTTCGGCTGTCGCAATCGTGGACAGAAGCATGACAGTCATGGCAGTCGTCATTACCATTGTGAACATTTTTTTAAAATTCATGCTATCCTCCTTTTTCATTACGCTTGTGTGATTTTTGTTTTGCAATCCAGCTTTCTCGCTGTGATTGTGTGCTATTCAACATGCGCTCAAACGCCGGAATGATTTCTTTTCAGAAGCTTTTGCGGTCTTTTCCGGCGGACTGAGTTCTACTTTTAGCGGTTTGTTTTTTTGCCCGACAAATCATATGATTCAATGACATTCCCCATATGAAATGATTTGGTCAGTTGAGGTTTTTTACAGAGCTTTAAGGCGTGAAGCGTTTTCCAAACGCACTGTTGCAGGCAGGGATGGATGTGCACCATTCATTACGATTTCATACCCTGTGAGCTTTGACATGCTCTCCGAAATATTGATCAGCAGCAATTCCTGCCGTTTTCAAAGGGAATCTTAAAATAGAATAATTTCAAGAGAATTGGTCAACATATCTTGACGGTCCTGTCCCGATGACGAATCGGTTTGCATTTTGATGTTGGACGGCCTCTCCCTAATTAAGGAGCAGGAGAGGCAACCAAGGCAATGATTCCACTGCATCCTCTGATGAGTTTAAGGTTCCGGTGACTTTTACTCCTGAAAAGGGCTCCGAATTGCTTCCGACAAAAAATGGGCCGTCCAGAGCAAAACTTTGAAAACCCAAAGCACCAGCATGGTAGTTTTTTGCATGTGTTTCAAGCGTAAGAACGCAGGTGAGAGTATAATAGTAGCCCGCATTTGACGGACGAATGACGATGTCTTCTAATATTCCGCCCGAGTTGTTGTTATCAATTTTTATTTGATAGGTATTAGATATTTCTACCTGGGGATCATACTCCGTGATGGTAACCCCTCCGCCCAAAAGGTAATAAGCGTAATATCTTACATCGAGAATGGGGTCTGTTTGAGAGTCTTCGTCGAAGTAGTAATCATAATTATAATTGATCGTATTAAAATTGACCGTGCCGGTGAGATCGGCTTTGAGGTCTACGGTTATGGGGGCGCTCTCATTGTTCGTGAATTTTTTTTTAATGATTGCAATCACCGATTGTTTCACATTCATCCCGTTTTCATCGGCATCAAAATGATTCTCCGTCCCTGCGGATCCGGAAAAGGTAATGCCTCCATAGACCTGAACCTGTGAACCGTCTGAAAGCGGCTCTCCTGCGGATTTGGCTTCGAGGGTCGCAGTGCCCGGATAATCATGGGGAGGTGCATCAAATTCCGTTAACGTATCTTCATTGAAAGCAGTTGGGTGGTCGTTGCTCCAAAGATCGGCATATGGATCGGCTGTTAAAGGATAATAAAAATATCCTCCTTGTGAGTTTATCCAAAACCTCGATTCCATTATCCCGGGCGCCCACTCGATGCCGGCTTGAACCGGATTGTAAGATATCAAAAAAAAGATAAAGAATCCCAACCCCACTAATGCCCTTTTCATCGACGTTCCCTCCATTCACGTATCTGCCTTTCTTTATTTTGCTCATGATTCCGCAAACACCCGGTCGATTGGATTACAGTCCCCGCAAAACGGATTTTCCGGTTCCGGGGCATTTGTTTCCTGTCGAACCGTGGTCGCAGACCATCGAAAAGTAGGTTTTAAACGTTGGATAACCCATTAATAAGAAATCTGCTGTTTTACGTTTGGAGTGTGGTGAAATTTGCCTTGCGTGTCAGTCGGAACCGAATGAGGAGGTCCTCTTGACTATGGGTAGATTATCTTCGATAAGAGGTTGAGATGGTGTTTACCAGCAAACAGGCTCAATGGCGAAAGAAAAAGACGGACTCATACATTCATGCCGCCGGATTCTTGAAATGCCCTTGGGACAATTAAATTTTTTGTTCACGTACTAACATATCGTATTTTTTTGATCGTGTAAATATACCATTCTAAAATTAAAAAACATGATCGGGTTGAATCCTTACAGATCGAATGCTCCGGATTCATAAGGGAAGATTGATTTTTTTTAGATCGCCCAATAATGACAAAGACTCATCGGGAAGGTGACCACAGAATTTATGCAGATCTTTGGGCAACGTCATGGAAGAGAATTCCAGGAAGACAGATAGGGCGGCTTAAAGCCAGGAATCCGGATGTTCATTTGCCTTTATCTGCGTGAAAGGATTCTTGAAAAACATTCAGGAGATTCAGCGTTGCTTCGGAAATCTTCTGAATATCCCACATCAGCCCGTAGAACAGGATGCTCAAACGGGTCTTGGA
>CAYNYM010000023.1:0-16161 GCA_964401325.1 uncultured Desulfobacteraceae bacterium
GGTTAGAAGTTCGTTTGGCATATCAACGTGAAAGCGCACATCGACTTTTCTTCATTAAGTCACACAACATACCGACATTCATATCGTTGCGCCTTATAAAAAACTGGCTTTTTGAATTTTCTTCCCAGACCTGCAAGCCCAATCAAGCCAGACCCAAGGAGCATCATCGTAGTGGGCTCTGGGACAGGATTAGTGACTTGGGTAATGTGTCTCGACCTGCTTAAGAACCCGTCTTTGTAACTGTTTGCGTCTACTGTCAGAGCATATTGACCATATGGGAGTTCTCCCTCAGCAAAAGTGTAAGAGTTCCCATCCAAATTAGCTGAGTTAAAAATTATATCACTGTAATCGACTTCACCATTGACAAGGGGATGAAGTCTTATTCTGTAATACCCCGCACCAAAAACACTATCCCAATTGACTGTATTGGTGGCATAATCGAAAGTGGCGGTTGGGAAGCTTAGCCAGTGAAACGTATCAGTTTGTATGCTGATTTTTTGTGTAAGCTCAGGGTAGCCTGTCACATCGAAAAGGTAAGAGGTTTCCCAACTGGGAAGTGTATTGCTAGTGACATCGAAACTAGTTTCATAAAAATCAACGTCCGGATATAGAACATTCATAAATATGTTACAATGTGGTAGTTGAATATAATTCCCCGTTGGACTTGAACTTAAAAGCACTTCCAATGTCGCTGGATCGTAACCTTCCCCGCTTATAGCAGCGCCTGCAAGTATAAAGAATCGGTCTGAGTTTGAAAAATAATTTGAATCATAGTTCCTTAACTCGAATGATATGTCTGGTCTCCCCCACTCATAACTGGGAGTCGCCATTGCGTTGGAGCATGAAAAAACCAAAACAACGAGTAAAATAGATCCAAAGCTTTTCACTGATTGACTCCTTTCCATTAAAATAAATTTCATATGTGAATAGATATAAAAAAAGCCAGATCACCATCACCCGTGGCAATCCGGCTTTTTTAGGGTTTTTATTTTTGTGGCTAAAAGATCTTCTGCTCAGCATGCAGGACTCACCGCAGATTAAAAGGTGTCAGTTCAGAAACAACAGAAATAAAAAAATAGCTAGAAATTCATGGTGAATATCAACGTGAAAGCACAAATAAACGTTCGTATAGATAGCAAAAAATATGCCAAAATTAATATTGTGGCAGGAAAGAGAAAAGAAAGGCAATTCAGATAGTTGTAGAATGGTTGAATGGAAAAACGAGAATGCGGTAAAGTTTTACCATAATTCAGGGAATAGATTTGCCACTTTATTGTAAATAATTACATAATTCTACTCTATCGGTAGTGTTATGTTTTTGGGATTGATTATACTCACCCGAATTGAAGGTCAGTTTTACAGAAAAACTCCTGCCATGACAATAAAAATATGTCTTTTTGATCTACAAATGAAAAAGAATACTGGTAGAACCACTGCGTAATGCCCCTCTCCCAATGAAGCTGAACTGGAATTTCCAATTTAAGAGCAAAATCAACCTCAAACCGAGTACCTCCCTTATATCCGTCTTCCTCACTAACAAAGGCATGGAGCAGGTCGCATGCCTCGACCAATTCCTTATTCCTGGCGTAATATCTCTTCGGGACATCGAACCAAGCCCGAATATTCGTCAGATCCGGCGCATAGACCTTGACCGTCATTCCCCTTGCCTCTGCCGCATCTTTCGCCCAGGTACAGACCCCTTTACAACCCGAGGTGGTAACCAGATTATCAACCGGTAAGGAATTGACCAGGTCAACGACCGATTGTTGATCACGATATTTCCTCGCTCCTACGATTCCGATTTTCATTGTGAATCTCCATAGAAAATGAAAGCGCCCGTGACCGATATGATCACGAGCGCTCAGGGTTGATTGCCGGACATGGTGCCGGCAGGTTTCTATGTTCTGTTACTTGGCCTTGATTTCCGGTTGCAGGTTATCATCAAATCCCATCCGAGGGGGTTGGGGTCAGGGGGACTATTATTGGCCGGACAGACCGCCAGGCACTGCCAGGCGGGCCACAATCAACGATCTCTTTTCGGTCCTTGTACAGGTATTCAGGTTTTCCAGATCAAGCGACTGGAAGGGGTTAAATGAATGATTTAGTGGCAGGGAAAATAACGAAACCGCGACGGGCTGGGCATTAATACAGAATAAGGAGGTGCTCATCCGGGCTGACCGCATGCTTACGGCCATCTTCTGTCTCAGGGTCTTCCTTTCGTGGTGGTCTCATAAATTTCCTTTTGATGATTTGGCATATCAAGCCCCTTTCATAAAATTATCGAACTGGTTCTTCATCGTTTTGATTATCCCTTCATCAGCCATACTGTAATAGCTCTCACCAATTATGATATGGTCCAGGAACCCTACATCTATGGCAGCCGTAGCAAGTATAATTCTAAGTGTAATGGATTTATCTTCATTGGATGGGTAGGGATTGCCAGATGGATGATTATGCACCATGACAAGAGCATTTGCCTTTAGATGGATAATTCGTTTGATTATCTCTCGCGGGTAGATTGCGGATCCGGCGATACTTCCTTTGAATAGGTTTTCAATCGATATAATATGGTTCTTTTGATCCATGAAAATGAAAAACATTTTTTCGATATCATCCTCTTCGGCAAATAAAGGTTTAAGTACATTGTAAGCCTCTAATGAACTTTTTAACGCCTTGCCTTTTGATGATTCCCTGACCATTGATACGAACCTTCCTGAGCGTAGTTCTTCCCAGAATTTTTCTCTGTCCATGATTTCCTCCAAATAGAGAAAGCCCCGGAATTTCTCCCAGGGCTCTCGATTAATGTTTGATTGATTTCAGGGGCTATCCCTTGACCAGGGACAAGATCTGTCCTCCTATCCGTTCCAGTTTGTACGCCTCCTCCGCCGTCATGGTGGAATCGTGAGCAGCCCGAGTGTAGGCACTGATGACATGGAACATCGTAAATCCCTGCTCGATCTGCCATGCCTGTTCAATTGCCTCGGCCTCCTTTTTGGTGATCTGAAATTGCCGGTTGAAAGATCCAATAGTCGCCAGGGGATCATCCACCCGTGACTGGGTAGAGATGGCGAACCGGTTCTGGTTGTATTGGGATTCATAGATGACCTGCCTCAGGATGTGAGGGAATTCCTCCAGAGCCCGGCGAGAGATATGTTTGAACTTGGAAGCTATGGAAGTCTTGGAGACCAATCCATTCGAACAGACCAGGCGATAGAAATACGCCTCAATGGAGAAGGCCAGGATCCCCACCTCACTGTTGGCGATACTGATGCCGGGAACGATTTTGTCGTTCTCCCCAAATCCAAATGTCTTGGTAAAGTCCGGCACCTTCAAGACCAGGAGAGATTGATCCAGGGAGTAATGGACTTCAATTTCGGGATCAAATCCGTATTCAATCATCCTGGAGAGGACCTCCATATGGTCGATTGCCGTATAGCGGTCCGTGAATACGGCACGAAGACTATCCCCATCGAAACGGCAAAAAAGGGCTTCCCTTTTCTCCCTTTCCTCCCGGATCCAGTGATTCAAGTTGTCGGATTGAAGTTCCCCGGGACACCTCGAAAGATAGGAGTGTGGCACCCGCAGGCGATTGCAGAAGAGTCTCTGAGCGCTCGGCAGGACTTCGACTTCCTTGCCGGCCATCAACATCCGATCCAGGGAATGAAACATCATGTCGTTCAAGGGAATGGTCTCGTCATAGTAATTTGCAGACATCTCGTGGACTTTATTGACTACGCTTTCAAAGGTATTAATGGTTCTCATGGATTATCTCCTTTCTAATTCATTGATTTCTTGATTGATTTGATATATTCCTCTGCGTCTTTCTCCACTTTCCTGGCGCACTCACAGCAAATCGAATGGGAGATTTCCTTGGTGCCTTTACCTCCCTCCTTGATGCCGATGAACTTCCCGCACCAAGCGCATACGATTTTGAGATACATGGGTTGACTCCTCTATCTTTGGGCACAAAAAAAGCCCCCAGGATTTCTCCCAGGGGCTTGGTTTCGTTTAATGTGGTTAATGGGTCTCGATATTCTGATTCAGGAACCGGTTTTCCTTTGCTCGAACCAGTTTTGAGCTTCTCTAAGTTTGTCCACCTCTATGGCTTTACAGATCGGCCAGACCTCTTCAATCTCGCATTCGATTTCGAGCCAGCCTTGAACTCGGATCGATTTCAATTCACTGAAAGAGATGTAGCCCCACTCGGCCATCTCATAGTCGTTATTGAGCACGGCAAAGCCCCAGAAGATGTCTTCCCCGTCATACTCGGCGATGTACCAATCGCAAGCGCCGATAAAGAAATGGAGGTGGATCAACTTGTCCTGCAAAGGGATATGCTCGGTCTCATAGAGCTTGGGTATCTTTGCGAGCCTCTCTTGTGTTGGTTCATTCCACATAGTCTTTTTCCTTTCGCCCTCAAAATAGAGAAGCCCCCTGACCAGTGAAGGCCAAGGGGCTCTTTTTCAGAATCTATTTAGGTTTCAGGTTTTAGGGATAGGGGTCATTGTCGGGCGGATTATAAATATCGTAATCCTTGCAGCAGCAATCACAATCCTCCTGCTCTTTTTCCATCTCCCGCTCGAGTCGCCGGCGTTCTATTTCTTCCTCTGCCATTTCCTCAGAGAGTGCGCCTGCCATTGCCATCTCTTCCCATCCGAAAAAGTCATCACACATTGGTTTCACCTCCTTTCCCGTGACTGGTTTTTGATTTGAGCCGACTATCCCTGTATCTTCATGAACTCGATTATCTCGTCCAACATGTCGTTGATATGTTGAAGATCGCCTATAATCGGCCAAGTGATCTTTCCATCCCCGTGTTCCGGTATTTTCCTGAGCAAGATCTCGAGCTTGGCGACCACAGATTTCAGGCAATCGGAATAACGGATCTCCAGTATCCCTCCGGTATGCTCGTCATAATCGGGGACGGTCACCTTTCTTTTCAGTTTCTTGGAATAGTAGGTCTTCATTTTTGGATCCTCCTTTCGGTTAATGAATTTTGGACCAGTCTATAGAATAGTTGGGGCGGTCCGTGGGGGTTTGTGGTTTGGGAGATTATGGGTGGGATTAAAGGTTCGGGTGGTGGTAGAGGGGGGGGGGTATAATAATTGAAAAGAAAAATTTATAGTGGTGATTATATGGGGGCCCGGTTGCACATTCGGGACGGGAAAAATAGGAATGACCATTGTCCCCGATGGTTTATTGCCACCCTTCGACCAAAAGGTGCCGAATTTCCCTTTACAGCAGGTGGCGAGACGTTCTTTTCAGGATTGTGCCAATCGTTTTGGGGTGCCATTTCGTGTATCCTCTCTTCGTTTTATAGCCTCGATTTTCGAGCTCAGCGCAGGTTCTCCTGAGCGAATATCCCGCTCGATGAAGTTTTCTGATCAATCGAATGACTCTCTGCTCTTTTTCATATTTTTCCAGCAGACCTTCAGAGGTAAGATCATAACCAAAGGGAACCTCTCCGCCAGTTTTCTCATTCCTTGTCCTCTTATGGGATAATGCCGCCTTCGTCCTTTCCCCGATGATACGCCTCTCCATTTCAGCAAGTGCCGCGGTGAGGGTGAAAAAGAACCTCCCCATTGCGGATTGCGTGTCCAAGGTTTCCTCGATGGAGTGGAACGACACTCCCAACTTGTCGAACATTTTGGTGGTCTCCAAAGCATCCACCATCGAGCGAAAGATCCGGTCCAGCTTGTAGACCACAACGGCATCGATTTTCTTTTTTCGGGCCAATCGCAAGACCTTCTGAACGCCGGGCCTATTCAGATTCTTGGCACTGATACCTGCATCCTCCACAATTTCGGTCAACTCCAGGTCCTTCAAATGGCAATATACCTCTATCTTGGATTTCTGATTATCCAGGCTCACGCCTTCCTTGGCCTGGTCTTCTGTTGAAACACGCGCATATCCAATGGCGGTCATGACTGATCACCTCCTGTCTCAAGAGCGGCGGAGCTGCGTTTTATAAAATTGTGAGGGAATTTTATTGTGGAATGAGGGGATTGAAGGCATTGAAAAGCGGCTCAGGAGCGAAGACATCTTGCCCGGTGTTCCACTTTGCAAAAGTTTCAGCATGGGGGTTTGACGGTTTCGATCCATACGTATGGAAAAGTTTTGGACAGCGCTGACCAAAATCAGTCAATGGCAGATGAATGGATACCAATATTAGGGCCATAATGCCGTGATTACGGCTTTTGTCTGCCAGTCTGTTTCTAATATCGGCCTATTTTTTTCGGCTCATAATGAAGGGATTTGAGGCGGGATTATATTTTCGATGGCACCGGACAACCTCGTCCCTATTGGGTTTGGGCAATTTATGGGTATTTTTGCTCTTGTTGCCCGGATAGGGATAGGGAGTTCAATACACACACTCACCCTGCATCAATAAAAATCTCGAAGCGATTCGAGAAATATCCTATTGGCGCTCACAAAGGATTTTGGGTCCAATTCAACCAAATCCTTAAAATATCGTATGGATAAAGCGGATTTCTCGATTTATATGTCTTTTTGAGATCCCGCACACACGAAACCTCCTGTGTATGTGAAGGGTGTCGGAATAGAAATAAAACTCTTAATGTCGGTGGTGATTATCGAGGCAGGATGGAAATTTTCCTTGATATGGAAAGGGATCGTCGTGACCGTCCAGATCGTCCAACCTATTGTGATTGCGTGGATTATTGATGACGATAGATAGGGCGATTGATATTGCGATACCCGTAAAGGATCGTCCAGGCTCACCAATCCGGCATTGTGAATTTGGGCTACTTTTTGGGCCTCTTCTTGACCGGAGCCATAGGTTTATTTTATACTCAGTCCACAGTCCATAAATTTTAGAACTCTGGCTCTGAACATTTGCCGCCTATTTTTTTATCTCGGGGGGCATGTTGATATCATATTGTGCGGAAGAAACTCCGCAGGTGGTTCCTAGGAGGTGCCCTATGACAAAATTACTCGACAGAGCCTTTCAGGAGGCATCAAAACTTCCGGAAGTTACGCAAAACACATTGGCAAAATGGTTGATGGAAGAGATGGAGGACGAAAAAAGATGGGAGATGACCTTTGCTGAAACCGAGGACATCCTTGAAAAATTAGCGGATGAAGCGTTACTTTCCGACAAGCACGGTAAAACGAAACCCTTGGATATGGACAAACTGTGATTTCAAAAACTACGGAGGGTTTTTGGAAGTGCTATGCGAATTTGCCTGCGAAAATAAAAAAGCAGGCAAAAAAGGCATATGTCCGGTTTGTGAATAATCCCTACACCCCGAGTCTTCACTTCAAACGAATTCATTCCGCCCGTCCAATCTTTTCTGTTCGAATCACAAAAAAATACCGTGCCATTGGGATACTCAAGGATAGCGAAATCATATGGTTCTGGATTGGCTCCCATTCAGATTATGACAGGTTGATTAAGCAGTTGAGAAATCAATGATTGGTGATCTCAGCCGATATCTAAATGGTCCTGGCGACACAATCAAGCATCTTGGTAGCCCACTTTCTCATAAGCGGCGTCCAACGATTTGTAGACCTTCATAATCGCGGAACCGTCATTTCTTGTCTCTTTCGGCATCCAGGCATAATATTTCGTGAATATCAAAGAATACATAATCAGATTTCTTATGGCGTCGGTTCCCCTGGTCAATCAATGCCTCTATCGCGGGGGGTAAAAGATCAATGTCCCGGGTTGATTTACGTGTCTTTGTCCGCCCCTCTTCACCATATACGAGGGTCTCATAGATCCGGGCGGTCTTTCTGTCCAAGTGGACATTCTTCCATTTCAACCCCGTCATCTCACCGAACCTCAAGCCTGTGAAAAACAGGACAGTAAGGCAGTTTCTGTAATGGGGATGGATGGATTCCAAGACTGTTAAGACCTCATCCATGGACAAGGGGTTTATCGTGGGCTCATCGATCCTCAGATTATCAACCTTCAACATGACATTGTCTTTGATGATCCCTTCCTTGAATGCCATGGTAAAGACCGATCTCATAGGAACCAGGATGTTATTGATCCTCTTTGCCGATACCTCCAATCCCGCCTTGAATTCCTCGATATCAAGATAGGATATGCTTTTAATCGGACAATTGCCGAACGCTGGCAGGATATGTAGATTCATCGAACTCCTGTAATCCCTCATGGTGGAAGCCTTTATCTGTCTTGACCTTATCCTATACCACTTCTCCGCCATTTCCCCGAATAGAGGGTTTTCATCATGGACGGCCTGTGGTCTTCGGATATTCCCGTATGACGCGATATCCTTTAAAAGGTCATCCCTCAACCTTCTTGCCTCTGTAATGGATGTTGAAAGGGTTTTCCTGATGACCTGTTTTCCTTTCCGCATGCGGAAATACCAGATATCCCCCCTTTTCACCAGATTACGATTTTTGTCCTTCGCCATGGGTTATATCCTCCACTGCTTTTTAATGCGGTTGGAAGACAAACCAGGCTCTTCCCTCTTGACCTGATCGAGTCTCTTGAATTCGATGACCTTTGTTCTTGTGGTGTGCTGTCTTTCAAACTGATTGATGGTTTCTGCTGGGTAAAGAACCCGTGACGAGCCGGGGACTTGAAAGTAATCCAGGTATGATTTCCAGGATTAAATATAACATGCTTAATACAGAGAAAATCATTAATGTTTACATGGACGATTTTCATGTCATTTCTTTAACCTTTAATGTATTTATTAACATAAAATAAAGTTATACATCGCTATTTGCATGAGTTTCTTTAGTTTTTCAACTTCGTCCTCTTCTTTAATCACAAATTCATCGCGGAGGACGATAATGTCCTCATTCGAGATTAACGGACTTTTCGTTAAAGGATAATCTATTGTTTTGTCCCAACATTGTCATCTAAACCAAGTCCTCTGAGGACTGCCGTCGTTTCCTCAATCTTGTCGCCATCATCATTTCTTTGAAACTGACCAGCTCTTTATCATCGAGTTTTTCTGCCATCAAGTGTCCTTATCTTTAACCTCGCTTGCCGCCCGTCTTATCCCTCCTTAAATATGCGACTATGTGCCGGGGCGTATTGTGCCTCGCCTAATCCTCTGCAACCAAATAGAAAAGTCGAATGTAATGATATCAAATCGGCTTTATCTTTAAAAAATTATATTTTTTTACTTGTTTTTGAAGAATTTGCTTTAATTACGGCTATTTATTTTAGCGTCATTACATTCTGCCATCAATGGGAGATTGCCCAGATACAGAAGGCAGAACGCCTTGCCCGGTGGGGCTTTGGGCAATTTTGAGGCATTTTTTGCCTTTGGTGCCCGGATAGGGATAGGGCCTTCAATACACACCCCCTGTATCAACACAATCGCATATTGTCGCTTCAGAAATTATTTGAGAATGGATAAAGGATCATTTGGGTTCATTTCAGTTCATTTGGATTTATTTAGGTACGGGATTCAGTGGAGAGGGATGAAGGAAGAAATGAAGGTACATATTTGGGGTTTTTACAAGGGGCACTTCTGCAATATGGTCATATAAGTTGGTAGAAGATTTGGTAGTGGTTTTGATCCGAAATAGGTCGTGGTAGACGAAATAACCTCTACCAGACGAAATTGGCCGTTATAGGCAACCACTTAAAATCATGTTATTTTAGCAACTTGACCCATGTCAAAGAATGTGGAGGGGTTAATTTGGAAGCAGGGTGTCGTCCCGCCCAAGCGGGATCACCCCGACCATTTCTTTTAAACCCGCCAATGGTCACTTTATACGTTTTAAAAGGCAAAACAGGCAAACGGTGGGGCATGCAACTCCACCCTATGACACCCTTCTTTGTTATCGCGCAGTGGGGCATTTCACCCCGGTGAAATAGAAACGCCCAATTCATTTAACGGGGCGGGCATGCCCCGCATCAACATTTTCAATGCTTTTCGTATACCTTGTCATGAGGGCCGATATCGACGAACTTGAGGGTTTCATCCGCACACTCGGGGCAATCCCCGCATCCCACGATCTCATCATCCCCCTTCCGGCGGCAGATATGACAGTAAAGATACACGATCAGGACATTCTTTTTCACCGGGCAACTGTAATATCCTCTAAAGTTGCACTTCAAAGGCTCTCCGAGGGCAATGGGATCCGCGATGATCATGTCCTCTTTGCCCTGAACGACTTTCTTCAGAGAGGCATGCTTTTTCAAGGACTTGACGAAAGCGTCGCTGAATAGGGTTCTCACGAGAAGATCTCTTCATACTCCGACCATTTCACCTCTCCGGAACGGATCCTCGAAACTGTCTCAAGCAGACTTTTTTTGAAATTCGCGTCGCTCAGGATGATCTGCGTCGGGTCGTCCTCCCTAATCCGCTTCAGGTTCAGGATAAACTGGGAAAAGACCTCGGAGACCGTGGTGCGCTGTTCCGACGCATACACTTTTGCGTATTCGATCAAATCTTGATCCATGGTGATGTTAATTTTACCTTTGGGCATACTCTTTGTCCTCCAATCACTTTGCTCCCATTATACGCCTTCCATGCGCCTTGCCAACGTCCCTTTCAATTGTTCCCCGTCGGTTGCCGATCACAATAAACCCAATGCTACGGGGTATAACCTGCCTAATTTCCAGCAGGAATTCTTGACGCCTTTGGCCATCACCGGACGAGGCGTGGCAGACATCTTCACTTCGATGGGAATCAGCTTTCCCTTTGATTCGATGATAGGGTCCACCTCCGATCCTGCGGCGGTTCGCCAGAAGTAGGTCTGAGGCTCAACCCCCATATGAAGGTATCTTTTTACAATTTCTGACAGCACTGCCGTTTCCATGAGCGCACCGCACAGAGGTCCATGAGCGGCATGTTCCGGATTCTTCAATCCGGTCAGATAGCAGAGTGTGCCGACATCCATAAAATAGACCTTCGGCGTTTTGCCGAATATCCGTTTGAGAAGGGTTGTCTTACCGGACTGCCTGGGTCCGGTTAACACCACGGCGGGAAATTCGGCAGCCGCCTTTTTGATCACGGGTTCCAGCAAACGTTCGATGTAATGTGCCTTAGGCATGGGAAAAACAGCAGCATATTTGCACAGGAGTTCCTTTTCTTTTCCAATTTTTCTCATACCTTCTCGTTGACAGCATCATGCTGGAACATGATCTCCAGGAACAAGCGGCAACGGAAACTGACCGTTTTCTTTCCGGCATGGATGTGGTAAAGGCGGTGACTGGTTTTATCGACAAGGAGGTGCCCGGCCTCATACACTTCGTAAATGTATCAGGGGCGGAGGTGATGGCGAAGCGGATCGAGAAGGCCAGCTTCCGGGCTACCCGCATCCCCATGGACAAGCTTGAAGAGCGGAATCTTCTGGACTGGATGGAGGACGTCCGGGAAACCTGGGAGGATTTTCTTAAAAGAGGATAGTTTGATGACGAACCGGCTGTACCGACTCACACCACGGGATGTGGCCCTTTTTAACGGCCTGACAGGGGATGAGGCCCAAAGGTTCTTTGAATACCTGTTTCCGGTCCCAAAAAGCCCGGAAGGAATCCCCAAATTAAGATCGCAAGCGATCGGGCTTTATGATCCCTTTTGCGATCGGAGGTACTACCCGCTTGGCATCTTGTGGCAGGCGGCCCCATACAGTTATTGTGATCACCTGTGTCTCTACTGTTATGGAAGGTCCTATCTCAATCGGTTCTGCCATGGTGCCGTGGTAAAAAAGGGATTCCGCCGGGCCTTTGAGAGGTGTCTCCTGACCATGAAAAACCTCCGGCTCCCGCCCAGGCACCTTTCCATGGCCAATTCCACGGACGTGTTACAGGGCGGGCTGGAAAAACGGCATCGCGATGTGCTCTATATGCTGAGGCGTCTGGGTGAATATCCCGGCCTCTTCTCCTCCATAGCCATGCTTACAAAAAACCCTGGAATCTTATTCGATCACCCGGATTATATTGACGCTCTGCTGGATCTGCGGGCAGAAGTACAGGTGAGTATCGCCTTTTTTCGCGAGGCCCCGGGAAAATTTCTGGAACCGGGCGCCCCCACTGTCTCCGAGAGACGGGCCGCGGTTGAAAAACTGGTCAAGGCAGGAATACCTGTGACCCTGCGCATCGATCCGTTGTTTCCAAGAGGCGTGCCGGGTTGTACGAAATATCAGGGTCTGGAGGAAGATCTCAAACCCCTTGTGAAATGGGCGGCCCGCTCGGGCGTCACATCGGTCATCTCCTCCCCCCTCAAACTGGTCTATCGCCGGAACATGGCAGAGGCATTCAACCGATCAGTCATAACGGCCTTTCCTGAGACCCGGGGAAACTACCGCCGCATGCCCCAGGCTCTCCAGGCCCGACTCCTATCCGATCTGCAGCACCTCTGTGATGACGCCGGTCTGGTCTTTCAACATTGCTTTAAGAACATTCTTCAACGAAACCTTTAAAAGGGCGGTATCCGAATGGCGGCGTCGGAGAAAAATCTCGCACTCTATTGAAGGGAAAAAGGGGGGGGGAAATATGGCGAGGGTGCCCTGAGGATCGAGGGCCGGACCGTGGGTTATTACAATACTGCGGCGGCCTACATCGGATTTCAGTTCGGCGCCCAATCAAAGACCGTTATCTTGATGTTCAATCTCACCCTGGAAGGATCAAAGATTTCGAAAATAAGAAAATGAGTCTCCAATAAAGAGACTGGAATTTCAAGGCTACCGGGGTAGGAGAGTAATGTAAAAGACCTTTGTTAAAGGCTGCATCGGCATTCCATAACCGCCATTTCAAGAATCTCACGGCTGCCTGTCATTTTTCCAAGCCCCTCCCGCGCTTTTCCGCACATCCTACCACTCACTGGTCAATTTTCTCTCCACCTCGTCCCACTTGGAAATCACATTTTTTACGGCATCATCTGCTATTTCAAGATGCCGTTCCATGTGTTTTGAATAGATTTCGTCATGGAGTTTCTTGCCTTTGAGCCCCCTTCTCTGCAGCGGCATATCAGAGACCAGCATGATGGAGCCAATGGGGACTTCATATCGGTAGGCCACAGAGAAGAGGGTGGCGAGTTCCATTTCAATGGCCAGGATCCTCTGCTGACGCAAATAATTGACGAATTCATCATCAAACTCCCACAACCGCCTGTCGGTCGTGTAGACGATGCCGCAATGGGGATTGAGTCCCGCCTTTCGGACGGCGCCGATACAGTAAAGATTGACAGATGAGGTAGGGATAGCGGGAAATTCCCGCGGGATATAATGCCTGCTCGTGCCCTCCCCTCGAATGGCGGCAGTGGGGATCACAAAGTCACCCACTTCGAGAATATCGTCGATGCCACCGCACATGCCCAGCATAATGACGGATTTGAGGTTGTCGAGGTAGGCCAGGCAATTGATAACAAGAGCTGCCTGGGGGGAGCCGATACCGAAATCAATCATGGTGCAGTTCCTGTCCTTTGCATTGACGATACGAAAATTACCCTCCGAAGATGTCCCGTGCGACCTCTCCGCGAAGGCCTGGGTGTATTGCCGGAAGTTGGTGATCAGCACGTGATCACAAAATTCTTCCAGACAGCAGTTCGTGTACCTTTCCAGTGTCTCCCGCACGTATTCGTGTTCTTTCAGCATAATCCCGGACTCCTTCAATTCTGCGGCCCTGCACAAGGCGGTTTTTGGGTTATCAATGGTTCCTTTTCGGGAAAGCCCTTCCAGATCGATGGTTGCAGAGCTTTAACTCATTGCAAAAACGAGGTTTTTTGAGAAGTATAGGGAAAATCATCCGGGGTGTCAATGTCCAAGACAAGGGGTAAACTGCTGCCGAGGCGATTCGCCCGGGTATGCACGAAAAACGGCTGAGAGGTCCTGCGGCCTGCGGCAGATTTTTCATGAATGGTGCAATATTTTCAGGAAGGATGACAAATTTAATGATTCCTGTTATTATTTTTAGGTACTTAAACTTATGTCCCTACAAATACCGGAGAATCCTTTTTGCCTTGAAAAGGCTTATTTGATTCTTTTCCTATCGTTTATAGTCGTTCCGAATTGAGGTCTCTTTTCCTTTCCGGAATTGGAGGCAGGAACCATGCCCTTTCCATAACCCTTATTAGATTTTACATGCCCGCTTTATGCCTGAGGGATGTTGAAAGCGGTTATCAGAATCAGAGGTTTTTGCTGCACGCCTTGGCCTTGGATGCCCAGATTTTGTCTTTTGGATGTCGATGCGATTGAACTAAAAGGAGGAGGTCTTTGATGGAGAGAATCAAGATTGCCGTTGTCGGGATCGGCAACTGCGCCAGCGCACTCGTCCAGGGAATTGAGTATTACAGGCAGAGGAATGAAGACGAGGCCATCGGTTTTATGCACTGGGGAATCGGGGGATATGGGCCCGGCGATATCGATGTGGTTGCGGCCTTTGATATTGACAAACGAAAGGTTGGAAAGGATCTATGCAGGGCCATCTCACAACCCCCGAACTGCACCAAAACCATCTGCCCGGACATTCAAGAAAAAGGTGTTATCGTCAAAATGGGAAAAATTCTTGACGGATTCGCAAGACATATGAAAAATTACGATCAAAAATACACTTTTATCCTCTCAGAAGAGACGGAATCAAGCGAAGAGGACATCGTAGAGGCCCTGAAGGAATCCGGGGCGCAAATTCTCTTGAACTATCTCCCGGTGGGATCGGAGAAGGCCGTCCGGTTTTACGCGGAATGCGCCCTGAAGGCCGGCCTGGGCCTCGTCAATTGCATGCCCGTATTTATTGCCAGCGCCCCGGATTGGGGAAGGCGGTTTTTGGAAGAAAACCTGCCGATCATTGGAGACGACATCAAGTCTCAACTGGGGGCGACCATCCTGCACCGCGTGCTTGCCCGTCTTTTTAAGGATAGAGGGGTGAAACTCGAGCGCACCTATCAATTGAATACCGGAGGGAATACGGATTTTCTCAACATGCTCGACCAAAGCCGCCTCGTATCGAAAAGGGTGTCCAAGACAGAGGCCGTCCAATCCCAGCTCGGCGAAGGACGGCTCCCCGATGAAAACATTCATATCGGTCCAAGTGACTGGGTCGCCTGGCAGAAGGACAACAAGGTCTGTTTTATCCGCATGGAGGGTAAGCTCTTCGGCGACATCCCCATGAACCTGGAATTGCGCCTTTCCGTAGAGGACTCACCCAACTCAGGCGGCGTGGTCATCGATGCGATCCGATGCTGCAAACTCGCCCTGGACCGGGGCAAGGGCGGAGTTCTCTATTCCCCGTCCGCCTATTTCATGAAACATCCACCCAGGCAATATACGGATGCAGAGGCCCATAGATTGACTGAGGATTTTATCGCGGGTGCAAGAGAGGACTGATTCAGAAATCTTGTATCGGCTGGAGAGCCCCGGGCCCGAACGCGCAAACGCGGGAGACCTCGGGTCTTCAGAGAATGGTCACAAACCTCGAATACCTGCCGTCCAGATCCCCGATGGAGACCCGCTCATATTCCGCCTCAAATTCCGCCCAGATCAGTGACAGGGTTTCTTCCAGGACTGAGACGGCTTCAGTTGTTGAATCGGGCACAAAGGCATTGAAATCATGGATAAAAGTCTCTTTGAACCGGGATATACTGTAGGGGGGTGTGTCGTTTTCGGCCCTGAGCTTTTGAAAAAAATCCCTTGCCTGTTCCAACGAGATCCCTGCCAATGAAGGTTTCAACCCCAGCAAGAGGCGACTCCAGAAATTAAATAGAAAAGGCCGATAGTGAAATTCCGGTGACTGAAACAGCTCATCATCCATGGAATGGGAATCTGAAAGGCGTTCAAAGAGGCCGTCCAGGACCATCAGGTGACGAAGGACGAGCGTGCAGTCACGGATCTCGGAAAGGGTCTCAAAATCCTTGTATTCATCGCCTCCACGAAGGCCGGTGTAGAGCAGGGGTTTCTTTTGCATCAGGCCCATCAGGACGCCTCCCCATTTTTTACCCCAGAATCCCCGGTCCAGCCCCCTGGCAAGGAACCAGCTTCCGTCAACCCAGCGTTCGACCTCCCATTTCAGCTTCAGGGCAAGGCCGAATCCCACACGAAACAGGGATAGGAGAGTGTGGTTTTGCACGGTTTCCTGTGCCTTGGAAAAATCACTGCCACATAGTCTTTCCAGGGCGAGGCTCAAATACCCCGAGGCCTTGCGGCAAACCTTGAGTAAGATATCGAGCTCACGGACCAGAAGACCGTCGGCCGAGAGGAGTTGGTTACAAAGGC